>CAZJOB010000052.1:0-14005 GCA_964547435.1 uncultured Desulfatiglans sp.
CCTCCCTGAAAAATCTTTCCTTGATTTCATGAATTACATCTTCATCAAATTCATCGGAAAAACGTATGGTCTTGATTGCCACCAGCCGGTTAATTTTAGGATCCTGAGCCTTGTAAACAAGACCCATAGACCCCTTGCCCAGTTCACTTATTATTTCATATCGGCCTACCATTGCCGGGAGCTTTCCTTTTGAATCCGGCACTATAATCGGAATTTCAGTAACTTCATAATCTTCATGGGCAGAATAATCATCAGGAGATTTCAGATTTTTAATCCGCTCATTCAGGTCCTTGAATCCGCCGCCTTTATTAATATACTCATAGGCTGTCAGCGCCCTGCTTGTCAGTCCCTTTTTTTCATACTCAAGACCCAGTTTATATATCAGATCCTTTGTTTCTTTATCCAAAGTGAGCTTTTTAAATTTGTCAAAAGCCAGATCAAGAAGCCCCTGGCTCTGGAAATTAAGCCCCAGAAGACGAGTGGTTTCACGTGATTCCCTGCCCATTGTATCTGTTGTGAAGACGGCCCTGACCGACAGATAAATATATACCGTGACAACGGAGCACAGTATATAGATGGATTTAAACCATATGTCCATGAACAGAAGGAATGAAACACTCCCTGCCAGGGTTAATATCAGAATAAATAAGGCGCCCAGAAATCTCAGGGACTGACCTCTGAGATCGAAGAGGAATAAAAGGAGAAGATTCAAAATGACAAGCGCCGCCAATTCCAAATAAAAGATAAAATCGGGTCGTGACAGCACCCTTTGATTAATAATGTCTTTTAATACACCCGCGATCAAAAGGGGATCGGAAGTCTTTTCGACTGCGGGTGAATAGATAAAACTATCAACTGATCCCTTTAACCCGATAATCGCAACCTTATTTTTGAAGGTTGAAAGAGACTTTTGGTCCTTTAAAAGATCGGAGAAGGAAAACCTGGTAAATATATCTTCGAAATTTTTGTTGCGTGTAAGTATCCTCCCCTTTATCAGTGGTAATGTCATATCTTTCAATATAATACGATCGTTTTCGACAATAACCTGTTCCGGTTTCTGGTCATAATAGGATATTGCCAGCATAAGAGGCAATGAAGGCGCCAGTGATCCCATATAGCTCAGGAAAACAGGGTGCGAGTTATCAGGCAGGGTCCTGTCTGTCTCCGGGTTAACATGGCCAAACCCTGCCGCACCTTCCAATAACTCCTGATAAGGTGGAATAATATGTTTTACTGCATATTGTTCATCGAGTGACAGAGAAAGACCCGCTGACTGTAAAAAGGATTTTGAGATATAATTCATATCGTTTTTATCAACAGGGGGGAGAGACGCATCGAATGTGCCGATTAATGGAAGTATGACATTCCCGGCCTGTTTAATGCTGTCTGAAAGAATTTTGTCGTTGTTCAGTCTTTTGCTTATTTCCGAAAGCCCGTTAAGAACCCATTTTTTCAGATCCGGATCATTGCCGGCAGGAGGATATGCCCTGTATTTTTCAATAAAATTATTTATCTCCCTGAGTCCCGTGTTGTCGTCTTTTGCGTTGAGGGGAAGATTCAGCCCTATGACCTTTACTTCGCTTTCATCAAGACGATTTATCATATCGGCAATGATTTTTTTAGGCCATGGCCAGGGCCCGAGATCGTTTATGCTCTTTTCATCGATATCTATTAATATGATCTTATCGGCATTGATATCATCCGGCGCCGTGAAAAATCCACACACAGAATAAATGGTGCTTTCCATCCTTTCTGTGAAAGGTGTATTTAAAAAAGAAAGCACAATAAACACCAGAACGATTATAGCAACTATTATCAGGTCCGGATTTAATTTTCTGTTGGTCATTTCAAAATGCTTCCCGGTTAATACCGCAGGGCATGCTACAATTATTAGTAATTATGAAAAGTCCTATCAAAACAATAACTTAATGTCAAATAAAAACAATGCGTCTAAATATGACGAATTCAAAAAAGTTCCAAATCCCGTCACCCCGGCTTCAATCATGCCGGGGCAAGCTTATCAGGCCCGGAATGCCGGCATATCATGTACTGATACTGTATTGCTCCATGTGAAAATCCTTCTGGGAAATAATAATTATCCGCTTTCCTATACTCTTTTCCAGCTCTATGACCGACTGCTGCTCGTCCTCCTTCAGCACATTTTCTATTTCAGGATTTACCTGAACATATAACTTATTGTCAGTATCAGAAAGAGGCAAAGGCTCCCTCTCCAGGTCTCTGAATATCTCATAACATATTGTCTTTTTGGATTTTATATTCCCTGTGCCTTCACAGTAATGACACGGCTCCATTAAAAACCTTCCCAGGTTTTCTCTGGTTCTCTTCCTTGTCATTTCGATCAGGCCAAGTTCCGACATCTGAAGAACATTTGTTTTGGCCCTGTCTTTGCTGAGTTCTTCCTTGAGGGCCACAAAAACTCTCTGGCGGTTTTCAGGCTTCTCCATATCGATAAAGTCAATAACTATCAGACCCCCTATATTCCTCAGGCGCAGTTGATATGCCAGTTCCTTTGCCGCTTCAAGGTTGGTCTTTAATATGGTTTCTTCAAGATTTCGCTTTCCAACGTAACTGCCGGTATTGACGTCTATTGAGGTCAGGGCCTCTGTCATTTCAAGGATAATGTACCCCCCTGATTTAAGCCATATCTTGTTTTCCAGGGCCCTGGACACCTCCATTTCAATTCCATAGGTATCAAATATGGGATCTTTTCCAGTGTATAACTCTATGGAATACCTCAATGCCGGAGCGAATTTGTCTACGAATTCGATAATCTTTTCATATTCTTCGACTGAGTCAATAATAAGCTGATCCACCTCTCTGGTAAACAGGTCGCGAACAACCCTGAGAGATACCGAAAGATCCATATAGAGCAGGCCGGGTTTTTTTGAATTTGACATCTTGGACTGTATTTCCGACCACAGCTTCAGGAGAAAGTCCATTTCAGCCTTTAATTTGGCCTCCTCAACCCCTTCACTCACGGTCCTGACGATAAAACCTGATTTGTCCTGCCTAAGATTCTGAACGATATTTTTAAGCCGCGATTTCTCATCCGGATCTTCTATCCTTCTGGATATTCCTATATGATCAACCGTCGGCAAGAGGACCAGATGTCTTCCGGGTAACGATATATAGGATGTAAGGCGGGCGCCTTTTGTCCCCATGGGTTCCTTTGACACCTGCACCATAATATCCTGTCCTTCCCTCAGCATATCTTCGATATTCTGGGAGAATCCGGGAAGCGGCTCCCGGTGAGATTCATCGTCTTTTTTATCACTGCCGTTCGCGAGTATCATCTTTTCAATGTCCATGAGTTCCCTTTGGACATCTGTTACATAAAGGAATGCCTTTCTATCCTGGCCAATGTCGACAAAGGCCGCCTGCATGCCCGGAAGCACCCTCACTACCCTGCCGTGATAGATATTGCCCATCAGTTCCTGGCCGGTCCTTCTTTCAATATGCAGTTCTACCGCGACCCCGTTTTCAACAAGGGCTACTCGTGTTTCATAGGGTCTTGTATTAATAATCAGTTCACTAGACATTGTGACGCCTTTTTTCAGTATTCGTTAAAGAACAGGCTTCTATGACACTATCCTAAACGATTATCTGCTTTGTCTTCAATATATTAATTCTATCCATATCAGAACCTTCAAACCTGAATATCTTTTCAAGCATTACCGAGGGTTTTATCTCGGGGCCCTGCCTGTGAAATACTATCAGTTCCATAATACCATCGGAGATAAATTCAATAGATTTTATGAGGGCCTTGATATCAATTTCCTGCTCCCCCTTCTTTGACTTTTTTAAGACCATAAATGATTCGGAAGCCATAAAACTTTTCAGAAGCGCCCTGTCCGGTATAACACCGTTTAATGTAATTCTGAAATGACTTTCAATAAGACACGCCCCTGCCTTTGAAAAGGTGATATCTTCAATATCCTTTATTTTAATCCCTTCCGGCAGGTGTCTGTTTAGTCTTTCTTTCAGGGAAGGAATCGTTATTTCATCATAGATTTCCAGGTCAAGACTCTCATTATCGCTCTCAATGCCGACAGGCAGGGCATGTATAAAGGAGACCTTTGGCATGGGATGAAATCCGCCCGAAAATGCGATATTCAGATCCGCCCTTTTAAATACCCTTATCATGGTTCTCGCGAGCTCAAGGTGACTTAAAAACCTGGCCTGTCCTCTCTTGGAAAAGATCAGCCTGTATTTCTTCTTTTCCTCCTCGCTAAAGGTCTTCATGACCGGGACGCCGGTTTTTTGGGGCAACCGGTCTGTCATAACCTGCCGCACCTTTATATGATCACAGACACCGCAATTCAGACAGCCCTCCCTGCAGTCCGGGGTCATCACCCCTTCAGCGGCTTTTTGACGCTCTTTTAACAGGTATTCCTTTGAGACTGCCGAATCAATATGATCCCAGGGCAGGGCCTCTTCAAAGGATCTTTCCCGGTAAAGGTAATATTCCGGTTCGATTCCGCACCTTGATAACGCCTCTCTCCACATCTCCATATTATAGTGTTCACCCCAGGCGTCAAACCTCGCGCCGGCCTTCCACGCCTCTATCAACACCCTGGAAAGCCTTCGGTCGCCCCTGGAAAAGATGCCTTCCAGCCAGCTTAGCTCAGGTTGATTCCATTTCACCTTTATTGTTGCGCCCCTGAAGGCGTCACGAATGATTCCTATCCTGCGCCGGCTCTCTTCATAAGAGATCTGAGGTTCCCACATAAAGGGCGTATGGGCCTTTGGCACAAAGGTGGAGACGCTTATATTGAGGATGTTTTTGCCCCTTTTTTTCCCGGACCTGTCCGCCACCTGCCTGGCCAGTTTTATAATATCCCGAATGTCCTGATCCTCTTCAAAGGGAAGTCCTGTCATAAAATAGAGTTTGATGAGGTTCCAGCCCGCTTTATACACATTGGAGGCTGTATTCAGGATATCTTCGTTTGTCAGGGACTTGTTTATTATTCCTCTCAGCCTGTCGTTTCCCGCCTCGGGGGCCATGGTGAAACCGGTCTTTCTTACCCTTTTTATCTGATCAAACCACTGCGGATCAATGCTGTCGATCCTGAGTGAGGGGAGACTCACAGCCACCCTGTTTTCGGAATGTCTGTCCATCAATTCCGTGATAAGAGGGGCAATACAACTGTAATCCCCCGCGCTGAGAGACAACAGGGAGATCTCTTCAAATCCCGTAGATCTCAACGCATCTTCTATGTTGTTAATTATATCGTCAGGGTCCCGTTCCCTCACGGGGCGATAGATCATCCCTGCCTGGCAGAATCTGCAGCCCCTTGTGCATCCCCTGCATATCTCGATTGCCAGACGATCATGCACCAGGGGCGCGAAGGGAACCACCTGGTCAGACGGAAAGGGGTATTTCCCTATATCCGGCACAATGGCCTTTTTCACAACCTCATAACCCCTGACCAGGGGCTCCACATGGCTGAAAGTTCCATCCTGCCGGTAATGAGGCCTGAAGAATGACGGTATATAAACACCCCTGATTTTTCTCAGTTCATCAAGCATCTCATCTTTGGAGGCATTACGGGCCTTGGCTTCCCTGACTGTTTCGCATATTCGAAGGGATGCCTCTTCTCCGTCTCCTATAAGAATGAGATCAAAAAAATCAGCCATTGGTTCCGGATTAAAACAGGCCGGACCTCCCGCTATGATAAGCGGGCAGTCGGCCCTGTCAGCCGGGTAAAAGGGTATTCCTGAAAGATCAAGCATGTTCAGGACATTACTGTACGAAAGTTCATGCTGAAGGCTGAATCCGATAATATCAAAATCCATGAGATCCCTGTCCGTTTCAAGAGCGGACAGACTGATTCCCGATTTCCGCATCACCTCTTCCATATCAGTCCAGGGAGCGAAAACCCTTTCGGCAGCGATCCATTCAACCCCATTGAGTATATGATACAGGATTTTCAGGCCCTGATGTGACATGCCGACTTCATATATATCCGGAAATGCCAGGGCAATAGAGAGTTCGACGTTTGAATAGTCTTTTTTGACCGCGTTAATCTCATTTCCCATGTACCGGCTGGGACGATTCACCTTTAACAGCAGGTTGTTTGTTTCCTTTGTCATAATATTTTATAATCACCTTTTTAAGAAGACAGTAATCTCTCCGCCGCCATCAGGATGGTTCCGGCCGATTACTCTTCCCCTTAGTCCTTCAATAATCCTTTTAACAGTAGCAAGGCCCAGACCTGATCCCCCCTCTTTAGTGGTAAAAAAGGGGGTAAAGAGATGTGACAATGCGTTTTCATCGAATCCCTTTCCTGAATCCCTCACTCGTATCCCTATCAACTCCTCATCAAAACCGGCCATGTCATCGTATGCCGTGATAAAGGTGCTGATATCGATAAAGCCTTTCCCCGGTATGGCCTCAACTGCATTAAGAAAAATATTCCATAATACCTGCTTTATCTGTTCAGGGTCGGAAACAAAAGATATACTGTCATCAAACTGTGTCCTCACCTTCACCCGGTCGTGCCATTTTTCGCTGTTTTTAAAAAGTTCCAGGGATTCAAGTATCAGGGCGCTGAGATCAATCGTTTCATTATTTACCGGTTTCGGCCTGGCGAAGAGCAGAAAGTCATTTATGAGATGATTGAGCCTGTTTACTTCTCTCAAAATAATATCCATCAATCTGGTGTTCACATTGTCTAATTCCAGTCCCTCTCTCAGCACCTGAATAGATCCGCTGATTGAAGCCATAGGATTTCTTATCTCATGGGCGATGCCCGCGGCAAGTTCACCGACAAGGGCCAGGCCTTCAACCCTTTTCATCTCCTCTTCTATCTTTTTCATCTCTGTAATATCCTGAAAGAAAAGGATATTGCCTTTCCGGTCTCCTGCGGGGATCTGCAAAGGGGATATGAAAAACCTGAGAGATAACTCCTCTTTTTTGCTTTTTCTGTACTTTACGTCAACAAACCCCCTGTGACCGGCTTTTTCGTTGTCTTCAACAGCCTTTATTTCCTGAAGATGGTTATTGAGAAAAGGCATAACTTCATCAATTTTTCTCCCTATATCCTCTTTCTCCTTCAGGTTAAAAATCTCCCCTGCAGTGGGATTAAAAAGAATAATCCTTCTCTGCTCGTCAAGGGTGATCAGGCCTGATGTAATGCTTTTTATTATCCACTCGTTCAGGGCCTCCAGTTTTATTATGTCATCCTCTTTTTCCCTCAGTTCCACCCTGCTTTTTCTGGCCTGCTCAGAGGGGTAACTGCTCAGGAACGCCACAAGATAAAATGCCGCTATATTAACGGCGGTCAGATAAAATATATTAGGGCTCTGATATTCCGGGAAATATGCCGATCCGCCTTCAAGGGGATGGATTATGCCGTAATAATGCAGGTCAAGGAGAAGGCCGTACAGTATACTGCTGCTGGAGGCAATAATCATGCCTCCCCTGCGATACAGTATAATACTGGCATTGATTATTGTAAGGATGTACAGAAAAGAGAAGATGCTGTCAATGCCGCCTGTTGAATAGATAATAGCAGTGACAAAGAAGGTATCAATCAACAACTGGAGATATGCCTGTTGGGACAGGTTCTTCAGTAATTTAAAAAGGATGATATACACAAAGGTAAGAAAATAGATAGTGGCTATCAGAAGATAATGGATAGTCTGTATATCGCCGAAATAGGTCCTGGTTTCCCGCGCCTGTATAACAATTGAAGCGCCCAGAAGCACGGAAATAAACAGGAGCCTCAAAAGCATAAGCTTCTGAAGTCTTGCGGCTAGCTCCGGTTGATGATTATTCAGGTCAATATCGACCATGGGCAATGATTAGCCGCCTACGGCTCCGGCCATCGTGAATATGGGGAGATACATGGCGACAACAAGCCCGCCGATTGATCCGCCCAGAAACAGCATGAGCAGCGGTTCCAGCATTGAGGTGAGCGCCTCAACCGCCGCGTCAACCTCTTTATCATAAAAGTCGGCAATCTTTTCCAGCATGGTGTCAAGCGCTCCTGTCGCCTCACCAACCGCTATCATCTGTATTACCATACCGGGGAATACTGCATTTTCAGACAGGGGTTCCGCTATGGTTTGACCTTCGGCTATGCTTCCACGAACCTCAAAGATAATCTCTTCAATAATGACGTTTCCCGCGGTCTTCGCTACTATTTCCAGGGAATCCAGAATGGGCACGCCACTGGACAGCATGGTTCCCAGTGTCCTGGTAAACCTCGCCACGGCAGATTTTTTTAAAAGGTCGCCGAAGATTGGCAATTTCAGGGCGAGATTGTCGGTGGTTTTTCTTCCTCCCTTTGAATTTCTGTATTGTTTAAAAGCAAAGACAAGGACTATTATCGCCAGAATTATCCAGTGTATATTGCCCTTCATAAAATCACTCATGTTCACAACAATCTGTGTGGGCACGGGCAGTGCCTGGCCGAAGCTGGCAAACATGTCCTGAAAAACGGGGATTACGAATATGAGGATTACCGCGATTACGATAAGGGCGATAGCAATAACCACTATGGGATATGTCAGCGCGCCTTTTATCTTGGATTTGAGATCTTCAGCCTTTTCAATAAAGGTAGCCAGCCGCTGAAGGATGGTATCCAGGATGCCGCCTACCTCTCCTGCGGCTATCAGGTTGACGAAGAGATCATTAAAAACCTTGGGATGTTTTTTCATGGCCTCGGCAAGCGTGGACCCGCCTTCTACATCCTTGGTCAACTGTCTGAGGATAGACTTGAAGGTGGGATTTTCCGTCTGATCCGCAAGAATATTAAGCCCCTGAACAAGGGGAAGGCCTGCGTCTATCATGGTTGAAAACTGCCGCGTAAAGATAACAATATCCTTATTCTTCACCTTTGGCTGCATAAAGGCGATATTTGCAAAAAGATCCTTCGGCTTCGGTTTCAGTTTAAGGATCTTCAGTCCTCTTTTTCTCAACTGTGCCTGGGCTATCTGCTCACTGGCCGCCTCCACCTCGCCTTTAAGTTTTCTTCCCTTTTTTGTTTCCGCTACCCATTGATACATTTGGGCCATAGATGATTCTCCTCTTGAATTTTCACAAAAAGAAATTGAAGGAAAATATTTCTTAAAATTACATGCCAAGAATAAATCGCATTAATATTAATAAAATGAATATATTATGTCAAGTATTCTCAAAGTATATTATTTTGATAACATTTCTTATTTTTAAAGCCAAAATTACTCTTG
Organism: uncultured Desulfatiglans sp.; assembly: GCA_964547435.1. Taxonomy (GTDB): domain Bacteria; phylum Desulfobacterota; class DSM-4660; order Desulfatiglandales; family HGW-15; genus CAZJOB01. The sequence continues at coordinate 9,217 of CAZJOB010000052.1, forward strand.
ACAATCTGTCATTAAACGGTTTTAAATGACAGAGTTTAAAGAAAATTCAAAATTTAGCGAACGGAGGATTATATCGTGACTGACATTACTGCACCAATGGGAGGAAAGGTTTTAGAAGTAAAGGTAAAACCTGGCGACTCTGTAAATGAAGATGATGAGGTATTGGTTCTTGAGGCAATGAAGATGGAACTGCCTGTGGTAGCGACAGGCGCCGGCACAGTAAAGGAAGTAAAATGCGCCAGCGGCGATAACGTTGAAGCCGACTCAGTGCTTATTGTTCTGGAATAATTTATTTAAGACTTTTACCCATTTCAAAAAGTTCGTAGATATTTATACCTTCATAAAAAAATAGAGCCCTTTCACCAGAAACGTGAAAGGTCTCTATTTTTATGTTTAACAACGATTATGCCGCCTTTTTAGCGTCCGCCTTCTTTATCGCGCCTGAGATTATGTTCCCCGAAATTTTCATGCCCAGGAATAGGATGAGAAGGACCACAAAGACTCCGATATACCGCAATATAAGAGTCCCGATAATCCAGGTCCAACTGTCTTTTGCGATTGTAACTGTTGTCTCTTCCCCTGGAGTCTCTTTGGATATTGTTATTGAATGCCACTTCCTGCTTCCATCGTCTTCGATATAGGTGGCAACTTTCCAGTCACGGATTTTAATATCCTTTTCTTCTGCCAGTTCACTCTTGTAAAAGGACAATACTTCATCATGAGAAAGACCAGTAGAGATTTCCAGTCTTTTGTCAGTCTTATTAATGGTCTTTCCGTCCCTGATAACAGGCACTCCCAGAAAATCTTCGGCGCCGGCAATCTGAGACAGTGTAATCAAAAAAATAAGTGCTAATATTATTCGAATTTTCATTGTTCTTTCCTTACTTAAAATTATTTCTAATCAAACATCGCTATAAACATGCCTGCCGCAGCGGCTGAACCTATAACACCGGCAAGATTCGGTCCCATTGCATGCATGAGAAGATGGTTTGACTTGTCATACTTCATCCCTTCTACCTGGGAGACACGGGCGGCCATTGGAACAGCGGATACCCCGGCTGATCCTATCAGCGGATTTATCTTTTCCTTCAGAAAATAATTCATGATCTTTACCGTAAGGATACCGCCTACAGTACACACGGCAAAATCCACAAGTCCAAGCCCGAAAATAAATAATGGTTTCCAGCTTAAAAATTTATCAGCGTGCATTGTGGCGCCAACCGATACACCCAAAAAGATAGTTACAATATTCATAAGGGCGCCCTGCGCAGTCTCAGTCAGCCTGCCAACCACTCCGCTTTCCTTCATCAGATTTCCCAGCATGAACATCCCCATAAGAGGTGTGACCGAGGGGACAAGCAGGGCGATAATTGCGGCTGTAACAAGGGGAAAGAGGATCTTTTCCTGCCTGGTTACCGGCCTAAGCTGTCTCATGCGGATCTTTCTTTCCTTATCGTTGGTCATCAGTCTCATAATGGCCGGCTGAATAAGGGGGACCATCGCCATATATGAATAGGCTGCCAGGGCGTTCGGCCCTAATAACTGGGGCGCCAGATGCTGGGTAAGATAGATGGTAGTCGGGCCATCGGCTCCTCCTATGATTCCCACCGACGCGGCTTCTTTTAATGTGAATCCGGCAAGTACGGTGCCTGTGAATGTTACAAAAACGCCAAGCTGTGCGCCTGCGCCTACAAGAAGGGTCTTGGGATTGGCGATAAGGGGGCCAAAGTCTGTCATCGCACCAAGCCCCAGAAAAATAACACAGGGAATTATTTCCCATTCAAGACCATAGTGATAAAAAAACTGGAGAAGCTGGGCGTGACCGTCGGAATAGCCCATGAGCGGCACCAGGGGAAAGTTTACGATAAAGATGCCAAACCCTATGGGAAGGAGCAGCAAAGGCTCATATTTTTTGGCGATTGCCAGGTACATAAAAAGGGAACCTATTGCCCACATTATAACAAGGTTCCACTGAAAATTAAAAAATCCTGTGGTATACAAGATACCTCTTAACATGTCCAAAATTTCATTGATGCTCATATTTTCATACTCCTGTAGTTTGTCCGTGAGAATAGATAATAATTTGATATTACCTGTTTTCTGCGGGGATCTAAATTTTTAATCAAATACCATAAAATATCTATTTTTTTTATGCAAGTAGATTTTTTTAAATTCTCTTCTTATCTTGACAGATACACTAATTCCTATTAAATGCTCTTTTATGAGTCAATCCAAATGGAGGAATTGAAATGGGCAAAGAAAGCCCTTTAAACGATAAATTAATACTGGCGGTCGATGATGAGGAAGATATACTCGAAACGCTTGAAGAAATGCTTGATAACTGCACGCTTCACAAGGCCAGTGATTTTAACACCGCCAGAGATATGCTTTTAAACAACAGCTATGATATTGTTATTCTTGATATAATGGGAGTAAATGGCTTTGAACTTTTAAAAATCGCAGCAAAAAGGAACTTCCCGACCGTAATGCTTACGGCCCGCGCGATAACACCCGAGGCCCTGAAAAAATCTATTAAACTGGGCGCGGTTTTTTTCCTCTCCAAGGAACAACTGTGTGAACTGAATGAGTTTTTAGAGGAGGTTGTTCTCAATGAAGGCAAACCCATCTGGATCAGACTGTTCGATCGGTTCGGGGATTTTTTCAACAGGCGTTTCAGCCCCGACTGGAAGAAAAATGATAAGTTCTTTCAGGAATTTGAAAATTCATTAAGGAAAAACTAGTAATTTTTTTAATCCTAAAGGAGATATTGTATGACAGTCCATAGACAATGTATCAACACTATTCGCACGCTTGCGATGGACGCGGTTCAGAAAGCCAATTCCGGCCATCCCGGTGCCCCCATGGGCATGGCAGCAGCGGCTTACGCCCTGTGGGTGAATATGCTCAAACACAGCCCGGAAAATCCCGGCTGGCAGGACCGCGACCGCTTCGTGCTATCAGCGGGGCATGCCTCTATGCTGCTCTACAGTCTCCTGTATCTCACGGGTTATGAATTGAACCTGGATGACCTGAAAAGATTTCGCCAGATGGACAGCCGGACTCCGGGCCATCCTGAATTCGGCATTACTCCGGGAGTAGAGACCACAACAGGTCCCCTTGGACAGGGTTTTACAAATGGGGTGGGAATGGCGCTGGCTGAAAGGCACATGGCGGCTGTCTTTAATCGTCCCGGATTTGAGATCGTGGACCATTACACCTATATCATGTGCGGGGATGGCGACCTGATGGAGGGAGTTACATCGGAGGCCGCCTCCTTTGCGGGACACATGGGCCTGGGTAGACTCATCTGTATATATGATGACAACGGGATTTCCATTGAAGGCAGCACGGACATCACCTTTACTGAAGACGTGGCTATGAGGTTCAGGGCATACAAATGGCATGTTATCGAGGTAGATGACGGCAACGATATAGACGCTCTTACTGACGCCCTTAACATGGCGAAGAACGAAAAGGACAGGCCTTCTCTTATTATTGCGCATACCCACATCGCGTTCGGCAGCCCCAACAAGCAGGACACTTCGGATGCCCACGGCGCACCACTTGGTGAAGAGGAGATTAAGCTCACAAAAAAGAATCTCGAATGTCCTGAGACAGAGAGCTTTTATGTGCCCGAAGGGGTGCTCAATGTATTCAGAAGATGCAGGGAAAAAGGCCGAGACCTTGAGTCCCAATGGAACGATATGTTCATGTCATATAAGAAGAAATACCCGGAGCTTGCCGAAAACTGGCTTTATTCAACCGGGAAAAGACTTAAGAAAGAATGGGACAATAACATGCCTGTTTTTTCCGCATCGGATAAGCCCATGGCAACCCGGGCCGCATCAGGAAAGGTTATTAATACCCTTGCCCAGGATCTGCCCTGGCTTATGGGCGGTTCTGCTGATCTCGCGCCTTCAAACAATACGTTAATCAAATCTTCCGGCGATTTTCAGAAGGACACACCCGAAGGCAGAAATATTCATTTTGGTGTAAGAGAACACGCAATGGGAGGCATACTGAATGGAATAGCCCTTCACAGGGGTATAATCCCCTATGGCGGAACCTTTCTCGTATTCGCCGATTATATGAGGCCGGCCATAAGACTCGCCGCGCTCATGAAACAGCCGGTTATCTATGTCTTCACCCATGACAGCATTGCTGTGGGAGAAGACGGCCCGACTCATCAGCCAGTGGAACAGCTTGCCGTTCTGAGAGCAATACCCGGGCTTGTGGTTATTCGCCCGAGCGACGCCACTGAAACCGCAGAGGCCTGGCGGCAGGCGATTATGACAACCAATGCGCCTGTGGCGCTTATATTGAGCAGGCAGAACCTGCCGATAATAGACAGAAATAAGAATGCCTCAGCCGAAGGATTATCAAAGGGCGCCTATATTATTGATGATGTCCAAGGGACGCCGGATATAATCATAATCGCGACCGGCTCGGAGGTTCATATTGCCCTTGAGGCCGGGCAAAGACTTTTAAAGGAAGGAATAAAGGCAAGAATAGTCAGCATGCCCAGTATGGAGCTGTTTGAAGAACAGCCCGTGGAATACAGAAATAGCGTGATTTTGCCGGAGGTAAAACGCCGTGTTATTGTGGAGGCGGGTATCTCCATGGGATGGGAGAAATACGCGGGAGAGAGCGGAAAGATTATCTGTATGACCGGATTCGGGGCATCAGCGCCCGGAGGGGAGTTGATGAAAAAATTCGGATTCACGGTCGAGAATGTGGTCGAGAAGGCTATGGAGCTGATGAAATAATAGCGCGAATATAGGGTTTAAGC
>CAZJOB010000053.1:0-4235 GCA_964547435.1 uncultured Desulfatiglans sp.
GTCCTCCCGAATGAGCAGTGAGTTGACCTGCCCTACATCTATACTTATCGGGACAAGATCCGTACCGGATGACCCGTTCTGATTAAGCCGGGTCAGGCCCAGTTGAATATTATCATTGGCCCGGTAAAATTTCCCGCCAGCGAGAATCTGCCCATCGCCCTGAACTCCAAGCGCGGTTATTTCCGACTGTCCGCCCACAACAGGCCGAAACAGCTTGTCAATACTATAGTAAGGCGATGCCATGCGGACCAGCCCCGCGTAAAAATCCTCATCATCAGGATCATCGCGCTGTATAAAGCTGCCGCCCGCCATCACTGAACCGTCGCTGCGCAAGGCCACGGCGTTCACCTCTGTGGGTTTTCCCTTGAAATTTAGATAGGAATGAAAACTGCCGTCTAAAATATTCAGCACATAAAAAGAGGCATCGTGGCCAGTAGGTTGCCCGTTAAAATACATAACCGGGTTCCATCCTCCCGCAAAGATATAGTCCTGTGATGCGGCAATGCTTGTTACCGCATAAAGTTGATTCTCCACGCCTGAAGAAAATTCAGATTCAAGATCACCATCAGACGAGTAGCGTGCAAGAATCTTTACACTCAGCCCCGCATCACGCGAACCGCCCACCAGTATTCTGTTATCAGGCTGGACAGCCAGAGCAAGAAGGTACCCATAGGAAATGCCTTCGCCGAATGCCTCTGTATATAGGCTGCCGTTGGTGGAAATCCGGGCCAGTTTCTTCTTTGAGACGCCGTTGAAATTCTGAAAGTCTCCTCCGATGACCACATCTCCAGTCGACTGCAGGGCAATATGTGTTACAGTTCCATCCGGGCCGGTTCCAGTATCAAAGGTCTCATCCAGGGTACCGTCGCTGTTTAATCTTGCCAGATAACTTTTCGGAGATGTAAAGTCACCTCCAACCAGGATTTTCCCATTACTGTCCAGGGCGATGGCCCGGACAATCCCGTTGATTCCGTATGAGGAGAGAGAATCATAGGAGAACCCTCCTGCGTTGAATTCAATGTCCAGAGATCCATCTGTATTGAGTCTGAAAATGTATGACTGAACACCGGATGCGGTATAGCGGTTTATATACCCGCCGATGAGGACCTTTCCATCATTCTGTCTGGCTGCCGCGTGGATCTGATCGACTACTATATCGTCAGGCGCCTGAAAGCCCTGGTCCAGAGATCCATCCGCCTGAACAATGGCAATATTTGTTCTGGCAGTGCCGTTGATGGTCGTAAATGTGCCATAGATAAGTATTCGATTATCTGCCAGAGGAATGATCCCTCTGACCGCACCCGATGCGGAAAGAACCGGGTTAAAGGACATATCCAGTCCAGTTGAACCATTCGAAGAAGCGGTATATATAAAAATACTGGTAAATACGAGTATTCCGGTAAACAAACGTGATATATTTAAATGTCTCATTTTATCCTCCATGTTACGGCCGAAAGCAGCCGAATAGCGTAAATTATATTAACGCCTATCCCGCATGTCAACAAAGCAATCCGAAATAGTGAGCTAACATATTAGTAATACTAATTATATTGGCTTTTTTAGTGCTGTTGTCGCTTTCGGTTCTTTTTAAGTAAAGATCAGCGTATGCCGAGTATTTCAGCTTGACAAGAGAGTATTGATTTGAAAGGAATAAATCATCAAGGATTAAACCGTATAGCAATGATTGATGAACTGGATAAAAAAATAATAGAATTTCTGCAAAGGGATCTGCCTGTTGAGCCCCGGCCCTATAAAAATATGGCTGATCAGCTTGGCATTGATGAAGACCAGATTCTGAAAAGGATTCAGGCCATGATCGACAGCGGTATTATTCGAAGATTCGGCGCCACTCTTTATCATCAGGGGGCAGGATTCAGCGCCAATGCCATGGTTGCCTGGAATGTCCCCGAAGAGATGATAGACGAGATCGGAGAGAAAATGGCCGAATTCCGGGAAGTCACACATTGCTACCGAAGAAAGGCAACAAAGGAATGGGAATATAACCTGTACGCCATGATACACGCTGCCGGCAGGGATGAATGCGTAAGCATTGCAAAAGAGATGTCCCGCATATCAGGCATAAAGGACTACACCCTCCTTTTCAGTGAAAAGGAGTTCAAAAAGACCAGCATGGAGTATTATTAAATACGGTATAAGGTATAAGGTAATGGTATAAGGTCTACGGTGTAAGGTATAAGGTATAAGGTTTAATAAACTTGAACCTTAAACCGTATACCGGTAATTTTACATTCGGAGCAATAATATGGGCAATAAGTCGGCAGGACTTTTTAACAAGGCAAAAAGATATATCCCCGGCGGAGTTAACAGCCCCGTAAGGGCCGGAAAGGCAGTGGGAATGGACCCCCTGTTTATCTCAAGGGCCGAAGGGTGTTACCTGTGGGATGAAGACGAAAACAGATATATCGATTATGTCTGCTCCTGGGGCCCTATGATCCTCGGGCACAGCCATCCGGAGATTATCAGCGCCATTCAGAAAAGACTTTCCATGGGAACCAGTTATGGGGCGCCCACCGGCCTTGAGGTTGAAATGGCGGAGACAGTGACTGGAATGGTCCCCTCAATAGAGATGGTGCGTATGGTAAATTCCGGCACAGAGGCTGCCATGAGCGCCGTAAGGTTAGCCAGAGGATACACAGGCAAAAACAGGATAATTAAATTCGAGGGCTGCTATCACGGGCACGCGGACAGCCTTCTGGTCTCTGCCGGATCAGGCGTCGCCACACTCGGAATACCTGGCAGCCCCGGAGTGCCTGAGGATTTTGCCCGTTACACCATAAGCCTTCCATTTAATAACCCGGATATGGTAATTGAGGCCTTTAAAAAATATGGCGATGACATAGCCGCGGTTATTGTGGAACCGGTTCCTGCCAACATGGGGGTTGTTCTGCCGGATCCGGAATTTCTGAAGGGTCTCAGGGCAATAACCCAAGAGAATGGCTCTCTTTTAATATTTGATGAGGTTATAAGCGGTTTTCGGGTCGCACCCGGAGGGGCCCAGGAGATCTATGGAATCCTTCCGGATCTGACATGCCTCGGAAAGATAATCGGCGGAGGTCTGCCTGTTGGCGCCTATGGCGGAAAAAGAGAAATTATGGAAAAAATGGCCCCCGAAGGAAACATATATCAGGCCGGTACACTCTCCGGAAATCCGCTGGCAATGGCCGCCGGACTCAAAACGCTTCAAATACTCAAAGACAGAAATATCTACATGGATCTGGAAAATAAAGGCAACAGGCTTTTTACCGGCCTGAAGGAGGCCGCCGCTTCAGCGGGACTTGATGTTACAGTAAACCATATCGGTTCAATAGGGTCGCTGTTTTTTACAGGTGATCCTGTAACCGACTTCGCGTCAGCAAAGAAAAGTGATGCCACCCTGTTTAAAAGATATTACTCCCTGATGCTGGAAAAGGGCGTATATCTCGCGCCCTCGCCCTTTGAAGCGGCCTTTGTGTCAACAGCCCATGATATCAAAGATATTGACAATACTGTTGACATGGCCTATGAATGTTTCAGGTCGCTCGGTTCTGCTGACTGATCAGGACACAGAATATTGACTAAATATTATTTTTTGATAGAAGAAATCGGTGCAGGGCCGCATTCCCTGATTATCCATGGATAATGAAACAAAAAAGATGTTCAGAACACTGGGTTTTCTCAGCACCATGGGGATGACAATGGCATTTTCAATCGGATTGGGCGCCTTTTTTGGCTACTACCTTGACAACAGATTCGAAACAAAGCCATGGTTTTTCTTTATCTTTTTTGGATTGGGCGTTATCGCGGCCTTTAAAAATCTACACATAATGTATAAAAAGGCAAAAAACCTGTAAAAGGTGGCAAGAGACATGGAGTGGGACACAGTATATGAAGAATTTAAGCGCCTGAGCTGGATTGTTCTGCTTGTCCTGTCTTTATTAAGTTATTTTCTTCTGCCCCCTCTTCAGACCTTTGGCACAATTGTTGGAGGACTGCTGATAATTGCCAATTTCAATATCCTGAGATACACTCTAAACAAATTATCAGGGAATGATAAGACACACAAGGGCAGGCAAATCTCCTTAATCCTTATTTCCTTTTTAAGGATCTTTGCCCTGGGGCTGATAATGGCCATACTCGTCCTAAAGAGGTGGGCGGATCCATTCGGGCTGGCCATCGGCCTGTCCACTGTTGTTATTGCCATCACTTTAACTGGAATAATGACGGCCTTTAAGATG
>CAZJOB010000053.1:4245-13972 GCA_964547435.1 uncultured Desulfatiglans sp.
TCTTTAATTGTTCAATGGATTTTCTGTTTGGATTAACTGAAACATACGAAAACAAAGACTATAAGTTTAACAAAGACTTTTCATGGCAATTTCAAAAGCTACTTACAGAAACCAAAACCACTCGCTACCGTCTAGAAAAAGATCTGAAAATAAACCACCAAAGACTTGATGAATGGTTTTATGGGAAAACCCTACCATCAATAGATAGCATAATTACTTTAGCAAGGTATTTTGATTGTGGAAGAAGACAGCTATTTATTTATCAATGAAATCCTGGGGGCCTTTGGCTTTCATCATTTCGCGAATGAATCCCAGCATGTTACCCATTCATGGTTGATCATGATCATAATGATTGCAGGGGGTATTATTCTCACAAGGAGCATAAAGATGCTCCCTGAAAAGGGTCAGAGCCTGCTTGAATTCGTGATCAGCTCACTTGAGGATTTTATGGTGAATATAACCGGCCCTGAAGGACGAGCCTTTTTCCCCTTCATAGCCACTATTTTTCTGTATATCCTCTTCTGCAACCTGCTGGGTCTTGTACCTGGATTCGTTTCACCGACTGCCGACCCTAATACCACTCTGTCTCTTGCCCTGTGCACCTTTGTCTTGACCCATATAATTGGAATCAAATACCATGGAATAAGATATATCAAACATTTTCTGGGACCTGTGTGGTTTCTTATTCCATTAATGCTTCCAGTGGAAATTATTGGTCATCTCGCGAGGGTATTATCGCTGACTGTACGACTTTTCGGCAACATATTCGCCAAGGAGAAGATACTGGGCATTCTTTTTGCCCTGGCGGGCATTTATCTGGTACCTCTGCCCATAATTTTTCTGGGCATACTTGTAAGTTTTGTGCAGGCGTTTGTTTTTATGCTTCTGTCGATAATATACTTCGCCGGCGCCATGGAAGAAGCACATTAAAAAATTAAAAAGAAAAATTTAAAGACAATTTAAGATTAAAGTAATAGAAGGGAGATTTTTTATGTCAAAGAAAAGTTTTGCGGCCCTCTGCGTATTTGCGTTTATACTTGGATTTGCATCTATTTCTACGGCTGATGATGGTGTTGCGAAGGCCGCGGGATTATGGACCTTTTTCGGTCTGGCAATAGCCGTCGGCTTCTCTCTTGGAATCGCAGCTCTGGGCACCGGTCTGGCAATGGGTAATGCTATCAGTCACGCGGTTGAAGGAGTAGCCCGAAATCCCGAAGCTGGCGGCAGGATCTTTACCATGCTGATCATGGGCCTTGGCTTTATTGAATCCATTATTATCTATGCCCTGCTTATAGGCTTCCTATTCTGGCTCAAGATGCCGGACTTTGGAATTCTAATGGACGCAATTATCAAATCTTTTGGTTAATGACTGCATGATGAGTTATCTACCTTGTCATTCTGAGCGAAGCGAAGAATCTCTCATGAATCTGTTATTCTGAATGGCGTGATCTGGCATGTGACTGGGCATAAAATAGAGACCCTTCGCTTTCCATCCTACGTAGCCTAGAGGCTGTCCGAGAATAGCTCAGGGCGTCATTCCCGCGGTTGGAGCCTGCCCCGCACTTGATACGGGGGCGGGAATCTATAAGTGTTTGAAATGACTGGATTCCCGCCTGCGCGGGAATGACCAAAAGGTGAAACAAATGCATTCTCGGACAGCCTCCTAGTGCTACTACGGAGGACGGGCGCTCAGGGTGACAGGCATCGGGCACGGCCGTGGATACTTGTTTGGCAAATTTCTCAATAAAACATGGCCTTAATCCTTTGAGAAATTCGGATTGATCCTTAAAAGTTTTTATTTTCTCCAGAATTCCGGCGTCAAAAGAACAATAACCGTGTATATCTCGAGCCTTCCCAAAAGCATGCAGAAGATCAGGACCCATTTGCCTGCAAGGGGGATATTCATGTAATTGTCAACAGGACCCACTATTCCCAGTCCCGGACCAACATTGAATATACAGGCCGCCACTGAAGAAAAGGATGATATGAGATCAAGCCCCAGAAAAGCCATAAAGATGGCTGCGATTACAAAGAGACCCATATAGAGTATGAAAAAGCCATGTATGCTTCTCAGTATTTCAGAGGGAACAGGCCGGCCTCCCAGTTTTATGGATACAACCGCGTGGGGATGGATTATTCTGAAAAGCTCCCTGTAACCGTGTTTTATAAGCAGTATGATCCTCATGGTCTTCAGTCCTCCCCCCGTTGACCCGGCCATGCTGCCCAGAAACATGCTCAAAAGGATTATGATTTTCGAAAGGGCCGGCCAGTATTCATAATCCGCTGTAGCAAATCCTGTTGTCGTAATAATTGAACTCACCTGAAAAGCGGCATACCTGAATGCCTTTAATATGGAATCATACACCGTTCCATAGACATCAAAAGTGACAATAATGATAAATACCAGGACTATGGATAAAAACACACGACATTCAGTATCCCTGAAATACACCTTTGGTGCACCGGTTATCAGCCTGTAATGCAGGGAAAAATTGATTCCCGCTATCAGCATGAAAATAATAATTACTCCGTCAAGATATGCGCTGTTATAAAATGCCACACTCGCATTCTTCGGAGAAAATCCTCCGGTGGGCATTGTGCAGAAAGCATGACAGACAGAATCAAAAAGAGACATGCCCCCTGCGAGAAGAAATATAATTTCAAGGACAGTTATAAGCAGGTATACCTTCCACAGTGTCTTTGCCGTATCGGAGATTCGCGGTTTGAGCTTGTCCACCACCGGACTAGGCACCTCCGCCCGGTAGAGCTGCATTCCGCCCACACCCAGAAAGGGGAGTACCGCGATTGAGAGCACGATAATGCCCATTCCTCCGAACCACTGGGTCAGGCTGCGCCACATAAGCAGCCCGGGGGGCATGGTCTCAATATTTGTCAGTATTGTTGCCCCGGTGGTAGTAAATCCGGAAATCGATTCAAAGCATGCATTCGTAAAATCAGGTATGGACCCTGAAAACAGAAAAGGGACGGCCCCCGCGATACCGGCGGCCAGCCATCCGAATGTGACTATGGCCACGCCATCCCTGTGGTTCAGGTGGATTTCTTTTCTTTTTGTCGTAAAAAGGAACAGGAAAAAACCAACGGCGGTTGTGGATATCATGGACCAGATAAGAGACAGACTGCTTCCATCGCCGTAGATCAGGGAGACTATCCATGGCAGAGACATCGACAGACCAAGGAATATTACGATGATGCCGATAAATCTAAGGACACTGTTGGAATTCATCAGAAATAATCCAGTTTAACTGTAAGCAGCTTTTCAAGCTTCGGGATCACCTCTCTGAGAACAAAAAATATGAGCCTGTCCCTTGCCCTTATTATTGTGTCGCCCCTGGGAATGATTATCTCATCGCCCCGGACAATGGCGCCTACAAGGGCGCCTTTCGGAAATTTCACCTGTGAAAGGGGCGTATCCACTATATCTGAGGTCTCCAGGGCCTCCGCTTCAATGGCCTCAGCCTGCTCCCCCTTAAGAGGGGCCACTGATATCACCTTGCCATGCCGAATGTACTGAAGTATCGCCCGCACCGCCGAAAGCCTGGGGCTTACCACGGTATCAATGCCGATGGCCGATACAAGAGGTATATAACTCAACTTGCTTATTCTGGTGATTATCTTCTTTACTCCCAGCTCACGTGCAAGCAGAGACATAAGAACATTGTTTTCCTCATCGCCGGTAAGGGCTATCATAAAATCCATTTCATGAATATTTTCTTCAAGGAGCAGGTCCTTATCAGTCCCGTCACCGTTTATAACGATTACATTATCAAGTCTCTCGGCAAGTTCCTCGCACCTGTGGCTGTCCTTTTCAATAATCTTTACATGAAGACTGGTGTGATCCAGGGCGCCGGCAAGGAACGCGCCGGTTTCACCTCCCCCCACAATAATCACTCCCCTGGGGTTAATATCTTCCCTGATACCTAAAAATTTGTAGACTTTATTTATCTCGTTTGACCTGATAACAAAATAGATTAAATCTCCGGTCTTGATGACATCCTCTCCATGGGGGACAAGCACCTTCTCGCCCCTTATAATGGCTCCCACAAGGATACTGCCGTTAAGGTCGTCAAAGGTGCTGAGACGGCGTCCCGCCAGGGGGGAATCCTTCTTTACCGTAAAACCGATGAGCTTTATTCTGCCGTCAACAAAATCCAGCACATCCGAGGCCCCCGGCACCTTCATGAGATTCTGAATGGTATCAACCATGGTTGACTCGGGATTGATAATCCGGTCAACGCCTAATAGGCTGTCGCCGAAAAGCTCCTTTTCATCGAGAAACTCACGATTGCGGACACGGGCCACTTTAAGGATATACCGGTTAAGGTTTTTTGCCAGCAGGCAGGCTATGAGATTTGCCTCATCGCTGTCTGTGGCGGCGACCAGCATATCCGCGTCGCTTATACCCGCGCTTTTAAGAATAGCAGGGCTTGTCCCGGAACCTGTTATGGCCTGTACATCAAGGTTTTCCGTTATCCTTTTTATCTTATCCGGGTCCTTATCGATCAGGACGACATCCTGCCCCTCTTCCGACAGTTTTTGAGCGCTGTGAAACCCTACTTCACCCGCCCCCACTATTACGATTTTCACCTCAGGAATACCTCTTAAATGTTAACCCGGATTAGTTTTTAGATGAGAGATTAAAAATTGTCAATGCCTATGATATAAAAGGTTTTATATGGACAAGTTCAGGGCATGGTGATAAATAATCAGAAAAATCACTAAAGGGGCATTATGATACAGGATATCAGGCTAAAATACACAACCGGTGAACTGTTCGATCTCATTGACCGCTTTACTGATACCAGGGTCCTTGTTGTTGGAGATATCATACTTGACGAATATGTATGGGGTGATGTCTCCAGGATATCTCCCGAGGCCCCTGTGCCTGTGGTGGAGATAAAGGAAGAGACCAAAAGACTGGGAGGAGCCGCCAACGTGGTGAATAATATCCTGTCTCTCGGCGGCAGGTCCTGTCTTTGCGGAATAATCGGTGATGACGACCCGGGCAGGTATCTCATTGAGACAATATCCGGTCTGGGAATAAATACCAATGGAATAGTAGCAGACCCTTACAGGAATACCAGCGTCAAGACAAGGGTCGTGGCGCGCAACCAGCAGGTTGTACGATTCGACCGGGAGACCAGGAAACCGGTTTCCCCGGACATGACCCGAAAAATGATCGAATTTATCAAAAAAGAACTAAAGGACATCAATGCCATTATAGTGGCTGATTACGGAAAGGGTATGATTACTTCCCTAATGATGACAGAGCTGAGAAACCTGATCTCGGATACGAATATCATTCTTGCAGTTGACCCCAAGCCGATAAATTTTGAACACTACAGGGGAATAGATGTCATAACTCCCAACCACCATGAGGCAGGAGCGTTCTTAAGATTTGAAATCTCCGACGAAGAGACATTGATCAGGGCAGGGGAATATATGCTCAAAGAACTTGAGTGCCGGGCGGTTCTTATCACTCAGGGGAAAGACGGCATGACCCTGTTTGAGGCCGGTTCGAAGCCTTGCCATATTCCGACAGTGGCAAGAAAGGTCTTTGATGTCTCCGGCGCAGGAGATACGGTTATAGGCGCCCTTTCCCTGGCGCTCGCCTCTGGAATGGACAGGAAATCAGCCGCCGTGATCGCAAATTACGCGGCCGGCATTGTAGTGGGCGAGGTGGGGACCTCTGTGGTCACGGTAAATCAATTGAAAGAGGCGATTAGGGACGGCATTAAGGTATGAGCACACCCAATGATTCTGATGATGTCCGGCTGATATCCAGTCTTTTTTCACCGGAAAAAGAGCTGATTGACAGGGCTGTTATGGAAATGGAGAAACTTTTCGGTCCGGTCGACATTATCTCTTCGTGGCTCTTTTTTGACCGCACAAGGTATTATGAAAAGGAGATGGGATGGCCCCTTCACCGGCGTTTTGTCACATTCAAAGACCTCATAAGGCCCGAGGAACTCCCTGAAAAGAAGCTGGCCACCAACAGGATTGAAAGGGCTTATTCTGACGGTGAAAAACGAAGAATAAATATCGACCCCGGCTATATATCCCTTGAACGGCTTGTCCTTGCCACAGGCAAAAACTACACCCACAGGATATATCTTTCAAAAGGGATCTATGCCGACCTGACCCTGGTATTCAACAAGGGAAGTTTCAGGCCGCTTGATTGGACATACAGGGACTATTCGGATATTAACACCATAGAATTTTTTAATGAACAGCGTGAAAGATACAAAAACAGGATAAGAGGAATAGAGGAGAATCCAATTGATTAAAAGCATGACTGCCTACGGGCGAGGTGAGATCGTCTGCAACGGCGCCTTATTCACCGCGGAAATCAAGACACTTAATAATCGTTACAGGGATATTGTCCTGCGACTGCCTTCCTCGCTTCAGGAACTTGAGGACATGATCAGGACAAGGATATCCGCGAGTGTAAAAAGAGGAAGGATTGAGGTATCACTGCAGGCGGACAGGAAGAACGGGGAGGTGATCAACAGTCTCGAACTGAACCGCCCGCTCATTAAATCGTACATAAACATCTTGACAACCATGAAGGATGAGTTCGGCCTTGATGATAAATTTAAGGCTGATTTTCTTTTCCAGATCAAGGACGCCATCGTCGCCAGGCCAGAGAGTGTGGACCTGGAGAAGATCGGGCCGGCGATTGATGAACTGTTTGCGCGCACACTCGAATCCATGGACGATATGAGGATCAGGGAAGGCAGGGCCATTGAGGATGATCTGCTTAAAAGGCTTGCCCTGATAGGAAATTATCTAAGCGAGATCGATAAACGTTCTCCCATGGTTGTTGATGAATACAGAGAAAAGCTGAATAACAGGATAAAGGCCATCGCAGGTGAGATCGAAATAGATAAGGCACGTCTCGCGCAGGAAGTGGCGCTGTTCGCGTCAAGGTGTGACATAACCGAGGAGATAGTCCGCGCGAGAAGCCATCTGACCCAGTTTCATGACTACCTGGGAATGGACGATGCCACAGGAAGAAGGCTGGATTTTCTCACACAGGAACTGAACAGGGAGATCAACACCATAAGTTCAAAGGCCTCTGACTCAGCCATAAGCCAGAAGGCGGTTGAGGTCAAGGCTGAACTTGAGAAAATCAGGGAACAGATACAAAACGTGGAATGAAAGGGGTTTTAAAAAATGGCTCAGAAACTTGTCAATATAGGCTTTGGCAATTCGGTCGTTTCAAGGCGTGTTGTTGCAATCATATCTCCGAATGCGGCGCCCATAAAACGCCTGAGGGATGAAGCAAGGGAAGAAAAAAGGCTGATCGACGCCACCCAGGGTAGAAAGACCAGGTCTGTAATTATTACCGACAGCAATCATGTGATACTGTCGGCCATACAGTCAGAGACCATAGCCCAGCGTTTCAGTCCCGATATTATCTTAAGCAGGGAAGATATCGAAGAAAAGGACGACTCGGAATGACAGGCAGAATATATGTCATCTCAGGGCCGTCAGGTGTAGGTAAATCCACCATAATAGGGTCTTTGAGAGAAAGATTTCCTGAAATAGAGTATTCTGTTTCACATACCAGCCGGCTGCCCAGAACAAATGAAAGAGACGGTGTGGATTACCACTTTGTTGACCGGGGCCGCTTCAAATCAATGATAGACAATAACGAATTCGTGGAGTGGGCCAAGGTCTATGATGATTTTTACGGCACATCCCGCCGGGGGCTTGAGAAACAGACCGGCAGAGGAGCGGATGTGATACTGGATGTGGACAGCCAGGGCGCGGCCAATATCAGAAAGATCTTTCAAAACAGCATCCTCATCTTCATTCTGCCCCCCTCACTCGAAGAACTTGAAAAGAGGCTTGAATCAAGGGCTACTGATAAAGATGAGATCATTAAAAAAAGGGTTGCCCTCGCCGAAAAAGTGCTCAAAAACTGTGAATGGTATGATTATATAGTCATAAACGACATCCTGGAAAAGGCCATAGATCAGGTCGGGGCCATAATCACGGCTGAAAGGTGCAGAGGCAGCCGGGTGTTGCCTGAGATAAGAAAGAGATTTAAGATTTAGGAATTCCGGATGCCGGATTCTGGATGCTGGATGCTGGATTTTTGATACTGGATACTGGATTCTGGATACCTGCTTCATTGAAAGGCCGCATGGTAAATATTGGTGTTTAACCGTAGGGGCCGACCAGTGTGTCGGCCCAGCGTAGTTCCGATTTAGCAAAACGAAGGCGGCTGCCGGCCCGACAATGGTTTCTTATGGGCATAAACCGGGCGAACACACAGGTTCGCCCCTACAAATGATAATGTGACCTCATGTTATGAATGAGTCATGATGATCTCTTAAAAAATAGAAAATCACCTTTTTCCTCACCCCGGCGAATGGAGCCTGCCCCGGCATGCCTGAAGCCGAGGGACAAGTGTTTTCAGGCATTTATTGAATCAGGCATCCAACAATTTTTAATCAGGGTCTGCCGTCTGTGATGATAAAAGAAAAGAAACAAAAAAACAGTGTAAACCTTATTCCAGGGCCAAGAGGCATAAAAGAGGCGCTTCTTTCTGGAGGAATTCGCATAATAGAGATATGGGTGTCCGCAGGCAGGGAATCCCCCCTAAAAAAGGAGATTACAGGCCTTGCCGCACAAAATGGCATACCCGTGTTTTATAAAGAATCGGCCGTGCTGGATGACATCCTGCCAGGAACAGCCCATCAGGGAATTGTGGCGATTGCCGGGGGTTTTGAATATGCTGAACCGGAAACCCTGATTCTTAATTCGCGCAACCGGACTGAAAACGCGCTTCTGTTAGCCATTGATCATATTACCGATGAGGGAAACCTGGGCGCCATTATAAGGTCTGCCGCCTTTTTCGGGGCCCATGGCCTTATTCTTCCAAAAGACCGTTCAGCCTCCGTGACATCCAGGGTTATGAAAAGCTCGGCAGGAGGCTATGCCCATGTTCCTGTCTCCGTTGTGGTAAATCTTGGCAGGACCATTGACGAACTGGCAAAGGATGGATTCTGGATAATAGGCACGGCAGGAGAAGGAAGGGAGTCCATCTATTCCTTTGACTGGAATCGGGATCTTGTGCTGGTTCTGGGAAACGAGGAAAGAGGAATAAGCCAGGGGATAAGAAAGAAGTGCCATGAACTGGTTAATATCCCGGCTTCAGGCGCAATAGAGGCGCTCAATGTCTCGGTCGCCGCAGGAGTAATTCTCTCGGAAATTACCCGCCGGAGAACCTTTAAGAAACAGTAAACCTGATAATGTTTCTGATTTATTTTTTGGTCAAGCGGGCATAATCTTATAGCAAAAGCGCTGCTCAGAGGCAGCGCGGTTTTTACGTTGTAGCCTGCAGCCGGGGGTTAAAAGCCGATTTTGACTGCTATTTCGGCCACTATGCAAATTTTGATAACCGGCTATAATTATTAAGTAATTTTAACTTTATGTTTTAATTTCGGCCAAAATGCCAACGATGACGGTCTCGCAAAAAGTCCAAAAATCGTCATCCCCGCGAAGGCGGGAATCCATAACAATCTGAAAACACTGGATTCCGCGATCAAGTCGCGGAATGACAAATGGGGAAATTCAACTTCCAAGGAAGTCAAAAGCAACCTTGTTATTTATGTGATGATTTTTTCGAAATAAAACAATTTGTTACAAGAATACCATGAATTATTAATCATATAAAACCATATTATCATTTGTAGGG
>CAZJOB010000054.1:0-4718 GCA_964547435.1 uncultured Desulfatiglans sp.
CAACCTTGATATTGACCCCTCTATCTGGTTCGTGGGAGACAGCAAAGGGCCGGAATGGGTCGTTGTAAGGGCAACGCGATACCCTGCCGACCATGCTTCACTGCCGGAGAACTGGGATGATATTGTTATTCAATGTTCACAGATGAGCAGAACAGGATATTTTGCATCTGTGGCATTGGCCAGCGCCGATCAGCAGTTTGATTCTGCGGATGAAGAGGCTGTTCCTCTCTGGCGCGGGCATGAGATGTACATAAATTTCCCCGGTCTTGAATGATTAACCCGGAAATGCGAAAAAAGCGATACCTATAAGATTACATAGTAAGATAAAAAATACTGGCTCTTTTTTATTGATAGAAACTGACCGCTACCAATAACTCTGCAATCCCTCATGCGGAGCTTCCATAGAATTAATTTTCGACCATTTCTCCGAATCAGGAAGGGGTCTATCACTATGAGATTCTTCCAGATATCTTTCTCTAAAAATCATCACATCTTCTTCCCCAAGCTCAATCTCAGAAAAAACACGCCACCGTTCGGCAAAAATACTCTTTTTTTTATTCAGCCGGATTTCTTTAAACATATTTCTGTAAGAAGCAGACTCGATGATCGTTGAATCGTGATAGGAAAGAATAATTGGCTTTTTTTTGTCAATATATTTAAAGGCACACCGCGTGAAATGAAGTCTTGAGGACCCCGAATCATAATATATTGATGACTCGGGCTCGCCATTATCCCTGATGGTCGCTGTTATTCTTTCCGCTTCTTCTTTAGATAATTTAATTGATAGATTTCGGATTATCCCGGTTCCGGTGATTTCCTCATAGGGCTTTGCCATACAGTTGGCGGATCGAAGACGCGCCCTTCTGGACTGAAAATTATCCCGGTACACAAAGGAACAGTAATTGACAGGAAGTCTGAGACCTGAATCAGCAGCGACCTTAATGAGTTTAAGAGCGGTAAGTTCGGATTCAAGTATGGTCGCATCCGGACCGTGCAAAAAGGTATATCCCCTTTCAAGAAAACTATGGTAATTATATGTGGTACAACGGAGCTGGTGTAGATTTAAATATTTAACGCCGCTATCAACGAGCTTTGGCAGAAGGCCGCACAGACGCTCATAGTCTTCCGGTATCGCCGGGATCTCGACAGTAACAGTATCGATATATTTTGATGCCAGTTCGACCTTTTCAGTATCATAGTGCTGTGCGAATAAGTTAAAACGAATTTCATCAAGACCAGCGTCTCTAAGTTTTTCAAGGATTTCCCTGGAAAGAAGCAGACCGTTTGTGTATAGCCATTTATAAATCTCATTTCCGAAACTCCGTTGTATTGCCGAGATAAACCGAAGAGTCCGGTCCAATGTGAGCAGAGGTTCCCCGCCGCTTATGCTTACCCCTTTTATTCCGAAAGCCTTCAGATAGTCAATATAGTCGGCCGGCGCTGCGAATCTCAGGGCATTTGTAACCGGTTCCGATATGGATGTCTGTTCCGAGGGGCAGAAGAAGCAATGCCCATTGCATTTCCCGTTGATGAAAAGGCAGGACCATGTTCCGTCGCCGCATTTCCTGCATCCCGGTGAGATATCTATGTAATAGGGTTTAGTGCCATTATACTTGAAAGATATATGTTCATATATGGATTTGATGATTGCAGCACGTTCAGATTCCGCCGCTTTTGCGACCTCTTCCTTCACCCATTTAAAATCATGATATTTTTCACCATATTTTTTTTTAATCAATTCAATTATATTTTCTTTTGAGGTTCCCATTTAAAAGACACTCAATAAAAGATTGTATATGATATTTTATTTAGTTTATGTTTTTCCTGCCGTTTAATAAATATATCACAAATTATTTTACGGCAACTAATAATCTTTAATAGTCTTACTGCAGAAAATCGTATAAGTGAACTTGACAAAGGTATCGAGCAACAATATTATCATTCGTCGATATTGTATATACATGACCAACCGAAAGAGGATGCCACAATGAAAAGGAAACTCTGGCTGAAAAATCTTATTATTGTCATTATACCCGCCCTTTTTGCTGTTTTGCTTGCCTGCAGCAATGAAATAAAACCGGAAAACAGGCTGATTACAGTCATGAACCCTGCCATCACTGAAAAACACGTGGAAAGGATTCCGCTGACTTCCCGGCTTGACACACTGGAGGGAAAAACCATCTATCTGGTGGACATGAACTATGAAGGAATCCTGGGCACCCCGGTGATGAATGAGATACAGAACTGGTTTTCCATAAATATGCCCGAAGTAAAGACTGTGCTCAGGATAAAAAGCGGCAATTATGTGGCTGATGACCCCGCGTTATGGAAGGAAATCAAGGAGAACAAGGGAGACGCTGTCATCATGGGAGTTGCGGGGTGATGGGGATGCATTTCGGCCGTGAGCCGTTTTTGCGGAGATCTTGAAAGACAATTTGGAATCCCCACAGTAGCTCTTGCTAATGAAAATGTCGTATCCTACGGGATTAACGCGCATTACAAATACAGCACCGGCATGCCCCTTCGTTATGTTGGGATGCCCTACCCCTTTACGGGTCTTACCGAAGAAAGGTTAAAGACCTATCTCGACGGCACGGATAATGTCAGTGGAAAGCCTATTATGCAGGCTATTATTGACGGCCTGACATTGCCTCTTGCAGAAAAAGAAATGCTGGCCGGACTTCCCTCTGAAGCGGCCCCCGAGCCCAGATTACTGCCCCCTGACACAGAGGATAACCTTCAACAGATATTCAAGGAAAAAGGATGGACAGACTTTAATCCGGTTATACTCCCTACCGAAGAAAGAGTGGCTGCCATGTTAAAGGGAACCAGCCACAAACCGGAAGAACTTGTAAAAAAAGAATCAGGCACCTTTGGAACCAACCGGCCCTTTACAGTTGAAAAAGTCGCCATCATAGCAGTTATGGCGGGCGCCAGACCGGAATATATGCCCGTAATACTGGCACTTGCCAGTCAGGTGCCCTATATGGATTCCACCACTTCCAGCGCGAGCATGGTGGTGATAAACGGCCCCATACGAAATGAGATAAAAATGAATTCCGGTATAGGTGCGCTGGGACCAAACGCCGAGGCCAATTCAGTAATCGGCCGCTCCATGGTGCTGATACACAAAATAATTCAGGGTTACCAGGAGGGAATATCCGGGTTCTCATCCTTAAGCAATCCTCTCTCCTACAGTTACGCACCCATTGCGGAAAATGAGGAGGCGCTTCCGGAAGGATGGCAGCCCTTTCATGTGCTGAACGGCTATAAACCTGAAGACAGCGTTCTTACAATCCTTATGGGCTGGAATTTTGTGAACTGTTCCGGTTCTGTTGTTGAGCATTATGCCCCGCAGTTTTTAATGCGTGATTTTATGGGTGTGCTTGCCGCGACCGGAGCGGCTACGCTCATTATGGACCCTTCAGTGGCTGACCTGCTGAGGAACTCCCAGGGATTTGAGACAAAGGCGGCACTTGGCGAATGGCTTGCAGCGAACGCTGAAACAAAGGCCGGAACCTACTGGGCCAATTCCATCGCCTCCGCGATGATGGGACCTCTTGGCGATCAGGGACTCGAACCCTATGCCGCATGGCGAAAGCTCCCCAATGACGCCATGATAAAACATTATTCAAATCCGAGGAATATTCGGACTGTTGTAGTGGGTGGAGAAACGGCCAGCGTCTGGTTTATTACCGATTTCATGAGCGGTCGGGGTGTTTCAATCGATGAGTGGAGATAGGGAATAGAAAAATTAAGAAGATGAGAAGGTAAGAGGATAAGTTTTCTCAACCTCTCGTCTTCTCAACTTCTAATCATCTTATCTTCTCATCCTCTAATCGTCTTATCTTCTCAACTTCTCAACTCACTATCTTATGATAAACTGGTCCCGTCTCACCGATCATCACCTTTTCCATTTCGTGTCGCCGGGCTGAATCCATACGCCTTATCTCCATCCAGACAGGCAAAAGCATAAAAAACACCAGAACAAAACTCATAAAATCAGACAATGGAAAAGCCCACCAGACGCCGTCCAGTCCGATAAATTTAGGCAGGATCAGAATTGCCGGCAGCAGGAAGAACACGGACCTTGTTACAGTGGAATAAAAGGCGGGTATCGCCCTGCCCAGCGCCTGAAATACTATGGAGCCTACACTGATAAACCCGATAAGATATGTCGCGGCAAACACCCTTTTTACTGCATAGGATGACAGACCGATCAATTCTACATCATTGGTAAATATTCGAACAAAAAATTCAGGATAAAAGAACACAAATAGAAATACCACAAGGCCTATAGATGTAGTGGCAGCAACACATATTTTTATGCTCTTTATTACCCTGTCATACCGCTCTGCTCCGTAATTGAAACCGATAATCGGCTGAAGCCCCTGGGCCGCTACTATTGAAGGCATTATGGCAAACATTATCACCCTGTTGACTATACCAAATGCCGACATGGCCATGTCCCCGCCAAATATAACAATAGTGCGGTTCACAACAATAGCAGAAAGGCTGCCGGCCAGGGTCATGCCCAGTGCTGAACTGCCAATAGTAAGAATTTCATAGATTGTCTTCCAGTCAGGCTTCAGGTAGCTCCATTTGAAACCGAGATCGGACCTTCCCAGCAAATGGTGACAGAGTCGAAAGTAAACGCGCTCAAGGGACGTTCCTGCTTCTGAGGCATCTTTTCTTTTAATAAAATAGTAGCTCATGAA
>CAZJOB010000054.1:4728-13970 GCA_964547435.1 uncultured Desulfatiglans sp.
AGATTACACTTATGATATTCGCGATAACCGTTGCCCAGGCGGCTCCTTTGATTCCCATATCAAGTGGAATAATAAAAATCGCATCCAGTATTATGTTTAGCAGTGCCCCGATAATCATGCCGATCATAGGCACTCTGGCATTGCCGCTCGCTCTTATCAAAGTGCCCAGGGTCATCCCGAATGTCATAAACAGCATGCCGATAAGGATAATGGAGAGATAATCGGAGGTATAGACCAGGGTATTATCCGTCGCGCCAAGAATACGGCACCAGAAAGGTATATTCACCAGACCCGCGACGGTCACTGCAACAGAGAATACAATAGTCAAACTTATGGAGTTGCCCAGGGCCAGTTCGGCCTTATCTATCTTTTTAGCGCCCAGGGACCTGGATATCAGTGAGGCGCCGCCCATACCCGCCATATGCCCGATGCCGATTGAGAATATCTGGATGGGGAATACAAGAGAAAGGCCCGCTATTCCCAGAGGCCCCACATATCTCCCGATAAAAATGGTGTCCACTATATTATATAGTGTGTGAACTGCCATTGCGAAAAACGCTGGAATCGCAAAAACCAGCAATAAACGGCCAACATGGTCACTATCCAGCATATTTTTATCCATTTTTTTCATTAAAAAAGAAATCCTTTCTGAAATAATGCCATATCTTTACTATATTATTATTAATTATTCAAATATAAAAAACTAAACCACACTTACTTTAAGGCAAGTGTGATTTAGTTTTTATGAGTTTATCGGGGATTATTCCAGAATAATCCGGGCGTCAACAACAATGGCTCCTTCTTTGTACGCAAACACGGGATTCATGTCAATCTCTTGAATATCCGGTGTTTTTTCAATAAATTCAGATAATTTCAGTATCATCTCTTCAAGATATGCGATATCGGCAGGTTCCTGTCCCCTGTACCCCTCAAGTATTTTATAACCTCTTATCTCCCTGATCATATTTGCTGCGTCTTTCCTGTCAAGAGGGACTATCTTAAAGGCAACATCCTTCAACACCTCAACCATTACTCCGCCAAGACCGAACATAAGCACAGGGCCAAAGGATGGATCCTGGGTCATGCCGATGATAACCTCGACGCCGGACCTTGCCATAGCCTGAACAGAAACCCCTTCTATGTTCGCATCAGGGTATTTCTCTTTTGCCGAGAACATGATCTCATCAAAGGCCTTTTCCACGGCTGCCCTGTCCCCGAGGTTAACCTTTACTCCGCCAGCGTCGCTCTTATGCGTAATATCAACCGAGGAAATCTTCAGTACAACCGGATACCCGATCTTTTCACTCAACGATACCGCTTCCTTCTTTGTTGCAGCCAGCCTTGTGTCAGTGCAGCCAATCCCCGCTTCGTTAAGAACCTGTTTGGCCTCAATCTCGGTGAGAACTGACCTTTTTTCTCTTTTTGCCCTGGCAA
The DNA here is from genome assembly GCA_964547435.1 of uncultured Desulfatiglans sp. Lineage (GTDB taxonomy): Bacteria > Desulfobacterota > DSM-4660 > Desulfatiglandales > HGW-15 > CAZJOB01. The sequence continues at coordinate 6,163 of CAZJOB010000054.1, forward strand.
TTATTTCGTTCACAATCATCGTTTCTACCTACTTTTCAACGCACAGCCCTTCAAGGGAGAACCGGACCATTTGATCGATCAGCCTTGATTTGAAGTCATGGTCATATGGTTGTCCTGTGACACGCGAAACCATTGGGCGGGAATAATTGAAGTAGAGTATCATACCGAATATACTCATAAGATCAAAGCTGAGGTTGCCATCCTTCGTGCCTTCCGGCATGAAAGGCCCGAGAAGACTGTAGAGCTTTTTAAAAAGCGGCTGAAGGGTCTGATCCGCCACCAGTTCAAATGCCTCGCTGGGGTTGTTGAGTTCTCTCACAATCAATTGCCTGTGTCTTTTAAGTTCCTCATCAGAGAGAGGCCCTTCAAGATAGGCAGTGGCAAGTGCCTGAACAACCATTCGTGGCGTCGGTTTTTCCAGTGAATCCACTGTCTTTTCAAACTCTTCATACATAAGCAGTTCCCTTGGGATCCACCTGGAACGAAAAACCTCCATATAAAGGTTTTCTTTATTACTAAAATGATAATTAACCGCGGCCATATTACATTCGGCCGCGGAGGTGATTTCTCTCACACTGACAGCATGATAACCCTTAAGGGCAAAGAGCATCTCTGCCTTTTCCAGAATACGGTCTCTTGTATCGGTTCCGATTTTTACAGTATTCAGTTCTGTCTCAGATTGTGAAGAGGTCATTTTTTTATCTAATTTCCTGTCTCAAAACGAAACTTCTGTTCAGGATCAACTATAGCCAGCACGCGGACAATGGAACCGTCGCCTCCCGGCCAGCGCCATGGAATTGCCATGAAAAAACACCTTTTGCCTGTGACCTTGTCCAGATCGCCGCCTATGTTTTCTATGCCTGGTATTCCGCCCTTTACCATAAGGGTCTTATGGCCGGCCTCCCAGTCAGGAAAATCCACCTTGGGATCCCTGCCGTATTCCTTCTTCCACTCTTCTATCAGATGGGGCTGCGTTGGTCCAAGACCATGGTCCACCAGCTTTGTGGCAATGGGATGATCATTTGCCTGATGGCCATAACCAACCAGTTTGATCTTTTTATCTACAAGCCACTGGGCCCCTTCGCGGTAGATTCCGCATCCGTATGCAAAATATTCGTCTGTGTCGGCCCATTTGTGGTGAAAGCCGGTGTTTATCATGACAATATCGCCCTCCTGAATCTTCGGGCGGGCGTTTTCAAGGTCTTCAGCAGTAATGATACCCCATTTGCCTTTGGGGATGGATACCGCTACTCCGGTACCGCAGAGCCTCCACAGAGGATAATCGTTAATGCTGGGGGTGTTTTCTGTTACATGAATGGGCGCGTCCATATGGGTGCAGCGGTGCATGATGCCTTCCCACCGGACCTCATAAAGTCCATCCTTGGCGTGGAACTTGTTTACCGACACGTTCACACTTGGAGTCGACGGCCATTCAGGCATAAACTGATGAAACGAATGACTCAAATTATATATTTCAAGGCTCATAATCTTCTTCCTTTTTCTTTAAGGTTATTCTTTACCGGATGGAATCCGAAAACTGCCGCTGGGATCACACATGGCGATAACCCTTACAGGGCATGCATCCCCGTGTTTAAATTTCCATGGCATGGCAGTCAGGGTGACTCTTTTCCCCAGAAGGTCGTCAACATCGCCGCCTATCTGCTCAACAGTCGGAATATTGGCGCCCAGAAGGATCCTATGGGCGACATTCCATTCCCCATGCTCCTTTTTGGGATCCTTGCCCGTGGCCTCCTGGTATTCACCTGCCAGACGTCTCATCGCAGGACCTCCGCGATGGGGCCCCAGTGATGTTGCAAGAGGGTGATCAATCTGCTGAGTATCAACCATTACCATCTTGACTCCCTTGTCCACAAGCCACTGGGCCGCGTCTTTGGTCATTCCCGGAGACTCGCCATAATACTCCAGTGCATCCGAATATTTGTGATGCCATCCAGTTACGATAACAACAATGTCATCCTTTTTAACCTCCGGTTTTGCCGCCTCCAGATCCGCTGCGGTTATGGTCTCATAACTGCCTTTGGGTATGCTTAAGATGACACCATTTCCGAAAAGACGATCTTCCGGAACCTCCGAAAGATCAGCACCGCGCTGAATCATATGGATCGGAGCATTCATATGGGTGCCGGTGTGCATTACAGTATTGATCCTCCATGCCAGAACACCGTGCTGCGCGTGTTTGACAGCGCGGACCATTTTGACATCATCCTGCCCGGGGTAGGAAGGCACGCCGTGGCCCCATTCGTGACTTAATTCATACAATTGAAACCCTGAATACGGGTCAGTAATAAAAGACATAATCACCTCTCTATTTAAAGTTATTATTTTAACAAAAAACTTATTAAGACGCTGTTGCGCCGCCATCCACAAAGATTGTCTGTCCTGTTATGAATCCCGACGCATCGGAAGCAAGAAATATAGCCGGGCCGACAATGTCTTCCACCTGGGCAAGCCTTCCCAGGGGAATAAGGGCTACATACTTTTCAGCCAGTTCCGGATCATTCTGGATATGGATGGTTCCCTGAGTAATAACCAGCGAGGGGCCAAGGGCATTTACGCGGACACTAAAAGGCGCCAGTTCTATGGCCAGTGTCTTGGTAATAAGTTCAACAGCGCCCTTGGTGCCGCAATAGGCTGAATTGCCGCCCGTGTAGCCTCGAATCCCTCTTACTGAAGAAAGATTGATAATGCTGCCCTTTTGCTTATCTTTCATGACATTGCCGACATGTTTACAGCAGATCATAGTCCCTTTGACGTTAACATTGAACATCTTGTCCCAGTCTTCCATGGGGAACTCAAGGGCCGGTCTTTTTAGATTAATGCCCATTGCATTCACACAGACGTCAATGGTCCCGAATTCCGCCACAATATCCTTAATCATTTTTGACACACTCTCTTCATTGGTGACATCCACCTTATGGCCCATCGCCTCATTGCCTGTTTCGGACTTCAGCGCCGCTGCCTTTTGTTTGAGAGTTTTTTCATCAAGCATATCAGCGATAACGACTTTGGCGCCTGCCTTACTCATACCAAGGCATATACCGCTGCCGATACCGCCCGCTCCGCCGTTTATAAGCGCAACCTTTCCATCCAGTCTGAATTGGTCCAACATTTATATTTCCTCCTCTTTATCGATTTTTTTATTTGAGATTATTTATTTTAAGCCTCAATTTTGATGCACTCGTAAAAAGTCTGTATTTCGTGTTTGTCATTCCGGAACTTGATTCCGGAATCCAGTCTTTTCAGACACTTATGGATTCCGCCAGAGTTTATTCACGAACTTAATTCGGTGCGGGAATGACGATTGTTGGACTTTTTAAGAGTTCATCAATATTGACTCAACTTCAATTAATACACTTATTTCAAACGATCGTTTAAATGTCAAGTGTGTTTTTAAGAAAATGATATTGACATATTCGTAACATTTAAATAAATATTTGATACTCTTAAAGAAAGGAAGGAAATCCTATGAAAAAAATCTCTATTGATGATGTAAAGCCCTATGAGGCTGCTGGCCATTTTAACATGACTGCCATGAGACTCCACGGAAAAGAGGAATCCGGGGCGCAGAAGTTCTGGGTGGGTCTTTCACATTTTCTGCCGGGCGGGGGAGCGGAAATGAGCGGTTCTCCGACCGAAAAGGTAGATTTCGTGCTTGAAGGCGAGATAACAGTAAAAACCGAGACTGAAGAGATAGATCTTGGGCCTTCGGATTCAGTCTTCATCGGGCCTAACGAGAAGCGGGAGATAATTAACAACACAAATATGCCAGCCAGCGTCCTGGTGATAGTGAATTATCCGGGTTGATCGCGTTGAAATTAAACAAACCGCGAAGACGTAAGCCTTCGCGGTTTGTTTCTGTAACCTTAAACCGTAGACCTTATACCGTAAACCTCTATATTATTTCTCCGCCCTCATGTCTACTTCATCTATCATGAATTCAGCGGCAAGCCTGGCCCCCATTCCCGGAACAAGGCCGCACTTTTCGAATCCCTTTGCCATTGCGAACGCGTTCATGTTTGAACCGCTTGCGCCTGGATCCATGTTCTTTCCAAAGACCACATTCTCCATAATATCGGCGCAGTAATAGTATCCGACCTCATCCTCAAAAAAGCCCATAAATTTCTGGGCTATAAACATTACGTCATTAACCCTGTTAAAGTCGTAGGGATTTTCTCCGAAGAAGAAAAGACCGAACGCGATAAGGCTTCCGGTTATACCGCCGCACATCTCGCCTGTTCCTCCGATGCCGGGAAACAGCGTGAGTGATCTTACAACCTCCTTGTCACCAAGCCCGAACTCATCAAGAAGGGCAAGCGCTGTACCCTGAGCGCAGTTCTTGAATATATAGTTATATTCCTCGGCCTTTTTTTCAACACTGTCAAGAATCTGCTTCTTATTTGCCCGCAGGGTCTCCTTGCTGATATCTTTCTTTGGTATGCCTTCTGTCAGAAATTTGTGGACCCTTGCCTTGATATCTTCATCATCCCATTTTCTTTCACCAAGTTCTTCAACCTTATCTTTAAATTCTTCCAGCTTTTCCATGTTCCTGTTTCCTTTCTGATAACCAGTTTTATTAAAAATGATGCGTATAATTTATAATCAACTACCCCGCAGTTAGCGTATGGGTATTGAAAACAATATAATGAAGACCTATAATATCAGCAATTCTCAAATAATCAAGCAGGGATTTCCCATGAAAATCATGGGCAAAAGGGATCTTATGAGTGACGCCATACATCCCAACAGTCGCGGATACAGTATAATGGCAAACCACTTTTATAAAGCGCTTAAACCCTACCTGAATTAATGTGAAATATTCCTGTTTGCAGTTGGTCTTTATTTGAAATATTTTTTGTAATCTTCCATAAAACTCTTGTAGATCCTGTAGTGTTCAGTCTGCTCATATTCTGTTCCGGCAATTTTATGGTTGTCAAAACTGTATATCTCCGCTCCCGGACAGGCCATGAGTATGGGCGAATGAGTCGCGAGTATAAACTGTGCATGACCCTCACTGCCCATATCTTTCAGGAGTTTCACGAGTTCCAGAAGGCTTTTTGGAGAAAGGGCTGTCTCCGGTTCATCCATGATATAGATACCTTTTATTTTATACCTGGCCCTGAAGAACGATATTATACCCTGTCCGTGGGATTGAGTAATAAGCGATTTTCCTCCGAAATAGTTGAACAGGTCGGGACTTGTAATCGCCCATTCATCAAGGAGCCGCGAAAAATGTTTGAATACATCAGAAGAAAAAAAGGAGCCGGGAACCGGACCATTCGACCACTCAACCTTCATGGTATCAGACAGTCTGTTCTCATAGGGATTGGACACACTGGTCTGTCTTTTATCTCCCTGCCATATATAGATCCCGCACCTTCTGCATATAGCTTCAAGAAAAGTCGATTTACCCGTGCCGTTCTCGCCCGCGAAAACGGTCAATGGACTGCTGAAAACAAGCTCTTTAATGGATTTTATAATTTCAAGATTAAAGGGATAATAATCCATTGTTGGAAATTTTTCCGGTAAAAGAGTGATTTTTTTAAGATGCATTACTCATCCATTCAATAAAGAGTTAATATTAAAGAGGAAAGAGCATAAAATGTTCAGTAGTCGGGAGTTTTTCTGTGTTCACTGACCACTGTATTCTGACTTCCACTTTTTCGATCATTTCTATATTCTCTTTTTTTTATTCTCTTCGTTTCCTTGCTGTTTGATATCTCTATTTTTAAAAACCTTTTTCATACAGAAGTTAATCAGGAGAGCTTTTTGAAAAAACGTTCCCACCTGGGGTGCAAAAAATTGCCTTCCCTTGAAATTACCACCATTGAGGACCGGCCTACAATTGCCTTTCTGTCCACAAAACCGAAGAAACGCGAATCCGCGCTGTTGTCGCGATTATCTCCCATCATAAAATATCTCCCTTCCGGTATTTTTTTCGGTTCGAATGTGTCATTGTCAGAACCGGATGGCGATACCATTACCAGGTGGGACTTGCCGGTCAGTTTTTCATTATATAAAACATTCGCGAAAAATTTATCCTGTATCAACTGATCTATTACTTTGATATCCGGCATTTCATACTCCAAAGCCTTTCCATTAATGAAAAGTCTGTTCTGATGCATTGCCAGATCATCACCGGGAAGTCCGATGACCCTTTTTATCAATCGTTTGCCATCCGCAGGTGAATAGAAGACCACAATCTCGCCCCGCTTCGGATCAGCCCATTCTGCTATATGAATGGTAGTATATGGAACCTTCAGGTCATATGCCAGCTTATTCACAAAAACCCGGTCGCCTATCAGTATCGTCGGACGCATTGAGCCCGAAGGAATATCATTCCAGTCTGCGATTGCCGATTTAAAGGATGTGGCGATTAAAAGCGCTATTATCAGGCTCAGTCCCCAGCCTTTAACTATCAATTTTATTTTTTTAATAATATTATTCGCCACTATGATCCTTTTTTTCCTCTTCTCCAACAGAGTATTTCTTATTTTATCAACCTCTGTGAGCCCTGTGTCTCTGTGAGAGATTATTTTTTGTATATCTCATACGTATAGTCAATATTAGACTCAAACTTCTGGCTGAATACACACTCGAATTCCGCGGGAAGAGGCGGAAAGAAGACATCCCCTTCAACCCTGAAATGGATAGTGGAAAGATGAACAACGTCCGCGCGGCCTATGAGTTCATTGAATATCTGCCCTCCTCCGGACACAAAGACATCCATGGTCTTGTTCGACAGGTATTCGAGCGCTTCATCAACTGTCCTGAATACGAAAATACCCTCTTCATCACCTGCATTCATGGACCTTGAAACAACGGCATACTTCCTGTCCGGCAGCCTGCCCATAGCCTCGTATGTCTTTCTTCCGACAAGTATCCAGTGGTTATAGGTCATTGCCTTGTAAAGCAGTTGTTCACCTTTGACCTTCCAGGGTATATCCGGGCCTGATCCGATCACATTGTTCTCTGATCTTGCCGCTATTAAGGAGATCTTCATTTGCACTCCTCCGCATAACTGTAGTACAAAACCACCGGACAATAAGTATCGTTTTCCAGCAGATTCAGCCTGTTACAGCAGAATATATTTTTGTTTAATTTTTTACAGGTTATACAGATCTAAAATGGGATATCTTCATCCTCATCATCATATTCATCATCTCCATCGTCATAATATTCGCCATCTTCATCATACCCCATCATCTCGGCTGCCAGCCCCAGAAAGACCCCCAGGGAGTCAGAGAGGTTCTTTACTATTCTGCTGTAGGCCTCCTTTTCGTTGATATCCTTTGCCTTGGACATTGATTTTAAGGCATTTTTCAATTCTGTTGTTATACCATCCATAATTTGATCAGGTTCCATGGGCCCTCCAATTTTTAAAGTTAAGCGAAAATAAGTAAAACTTCTTACTGTCTCACCAGCAAAACTGGTGGTTTAATGTAAAGCAATTATTCACAACCCGGTTTTTTAAAAAGAATAATAGTTGATGAACTCGTAAAAAGTCAAAAAAACGTCATTCCCGCGCAGGCGGGAATCTATAAGTGGTTGAAAAAACTGGATTCCCCGGTCCAGCCTTCGCCAAGGCTACGGCCCGGCAGGCAAGCCGGGGAATGACAAACAAAGAAAAATCGGCTTTTTACGAGTTCAACATAGTTGCTTTATATTTTATTATAATTGAAAGGACAACCTTTTTAAGATATTGTTATGTTAAACTTTCAAAACAGGAGGCACGCTCATGCAAAAAAGAAAAATAAGGGACAATATCTACCTGCTTGGATCAGTTGACT
>CAZJOB010000055.1:0-13698 GCA_964547435.1 uncultured Desulfatiglans sp.
ATAAAAATCTTGTACGGATTTGCTTGAAAATCCATACATAAGAAATTTGTATATCATATAATAATACTGCGAAATTAACGAGTTATGGCGTTTGAGAAATTCGGGTACAGCCAAAAATCTCTGTGCACCCTGTGCCTCTGTGAGAAATAATTGATTGGGCCATTAGACTGGTTCCGGTTTTTACGAGAACATCAAGATAAGAGACAACAGAACAATTTTCTATTGAAATAGAGAATGGAACCCAATATACTTGCCCTCAAAATCGGCGATTCATGTCTAACCCAATTAATAAGATCAGAAAAGGAGGAGAAAAGAGATGAAATATTCCAGATTTATCATTTTGTTAAGCCTGTTGATGTCGCTTTTGGTTGCCGGATGGGCGTTCGCGGCCGGTAAGGCGCCAAAGGATGTTCAGGGTGAAAAGGCTCAGGCACAGTGGAAGGAAGCGGTCCCTCAGGCGGTGTTTGCTGAAAAGCAGAGAATGGCAGCGTTTCTCAATGACAGCATTGGTTTTTCCGGAGGGGCGGGAGACATTGGAAAGGCGCGCTATACCTCCGACGGCGGCAAGAACTGGGCACAAGCCGACACAAGCGGGGGCTGACTCTATTATTTTGACATCGTGAATGTCAATACGATCTGGCAGTGCGGTATGCAGAACTTAAGCGTCAGCAAGGACGGCGGTAAGACCTGGAAGGCCATAGCGGATAAAAAGGGCGGTATGGGCTGTTTAGTGGCATTTGGGGATGAAAATACCGGATGGTTCGGCTTTGGCGATAAGTTCCAGATGACAGCAGATGGCGGTGCAACCTGGAAAGACCTGGTTCTGCCCGCGAATGTAAGCAAGGTTGCCGCAGTTTCACTGCGGACCTCCAAAGACGGGTATCTGATGGATGATAAAGGCATCCTTTATGTGACTAAAGATGGGGGCAACACCTGGTCATCCCAATCCCTGGGACTTGAAAACCCTGCTATTTTGGGCTTTGTAAGCGGAGGGTTTGTCAACGAAACCCCGCAGGCTGCCATACGTTTTACCAATGCCGATAAAGGGCTGATAGTTCTTGGTCTTAACGGAAAGGCCGGCATGATCGCCATGCGAACAGCCGACGGCGGCAAGACCTGGAAAGAGGAGTCCCTGCCTGTCAAGTTTTTTGGCGTACCCTACATATCACGCGACGGGAAGTTTGTTACTGTGAATAAATGGAACGAAGGCGCCATAGTGCTTGAATACAAATAAACGATCCTGTTAAAAAAGAGAAGAGGGGCCGGGTCTTTCATATTAGAGAAACACCCGGCCCCTGTATTTTCCTGCCCGATAGGCCAAGCCAACGCATCAGAAAGATATTTTTTCATACACATAATTTCTTCTATAAAAAAATTAAAGTTTTAATGTGATATACCGATATTATAGTCAGATCGACAGGTTTCAATATTGTTGACACCCGAATACATTGGTTTGTGATGGATGCTATCAGAACTCTGTTATAAACTTAAGACATTAAAAACAAATACTTAGCTGATCCCGCCATGCGGGAATGACCGCTGAAAGATACTTCCGGAATTTCAAGGTATTCCGGGTGGATAATAGGCAACGATGATTGATAAAGCATCTTTAAAAAAACAAATTGATATTTTAATGAGAATGGAGGAATTTATGAGTAATTTATTAAAAAAGTCAGTAAAAATTCTTGTTATACTGGGTGTTCTGGTTTTCTTTCTTCCCGGTGTACAGGCAGAGGAAAAGATATTTGATGTGGATGAGGTTGATCAAAAACCGTCCCTTGTCCTGAAAAAAGCGCCGGATTATCCTTTACATGCAAAAAATAGTCGACTGACAGGAAAAGTTGTTTTAGAGTTTCAGATAAGCAGTGACGGCACGGTCAGCAATGTTGTAGTTGTCACTTCGGAGCCAGAGGGCGTGTTTGATGATGCTGCTGTTAAGGCGGTCAGTAAATGGCGCTTTAAGCCTGCCATGGTTGGAGAAACTCCTGTTCATACAAAGGTAAAGGTGCCGATAAAATTCGAACTTTAAGATTTTGTTTAACAGGATAAAATGGGTGTTATAGAAGTTGATATGTTTACAAACGATGTTGACAGCGCGGAGCATCCCATGGCGGAGAGTTTTAAGGAACTGCTTCAGGAGGTTGCTGAGCAGTATGACTGCAATCTCACATCCTATGATGTATGCAGAGGGGTAGTCTCCTTCTCCTTTGACAGTGATGAATTAATGGCTAATATTTTAAATATTCTGAAAAAAGGGTAGTCCCATTATATCCCTAATAAAGATAGCCGAAAGTTCTGGGTTCGCGTTCAAGACGGTATTTTCTGTGCAGTTCGAGGACAGGTCTTAAGTCTAACAGGCGTTTATTTGAATACAGCCCCTCCTCAAATACACCGGAGATGTTTGATTGTATAGAGCTTAGCATCCTGACCGTTTCCGGGTCCATGCAGGGTGTGCGTGCGCTGACCTGCCGGCATTTCGTGCAGGCAATTCCTCCATTTTCCGGAATAAATACGGCAGGTCCTTCACCCAAATATCTTCTGCCGCAGACACAGCATTTGTCCAGGTTCACAGCATAGCCTCCCTGGGACATGGCCATTATTTCGAAAATCTCGGTTGCCATATTAGACGCATCATTTTCAGCAAGCATTTTAAATGACCTTTTAAGGATATCAAACATCACCGGATCAGCCAGTTCCCAGGGGAAGAGCATTTCGGTCAGTTCGACCATGTAACTTGCCTTTATAAGCCTTGAATAGCTTGTCCTGAGTCCCGGATACGCGTCGATGAGCCTGCCGGACTGAAAGAAACACAGATCCTTTTTCCCGGGGCTGTATTCCATATTCACCAGGGAAAAAACATCAAGACAGTTTACAAACCTTTTCTTACTCCTCTTGGCGCCCTTGGCTATGCCCCTGATTCTGCCCTTAAGCGGGGTAAAGCAGGAAACCATAAGATCCGATTCTCCGAATTCCTTTACGCGCATGATAATAGCCGGCGTCTGGTAAATGTTCGTCTTTGGCATTTTAACGCTCCTAAAGAGGCGTTGTTCTTGTCTGGGGAATAAACTGTTTTCTGCACTGAGCGAGAAAGTATTCATCTGTCATGCCCGCTATAAAATCCCGGACTATCATGGCGTTGGATGCTTCGGCCATGTATTCGGCAGACATATCCTTTAGAAATTCCCTGTAGATGACCGAATCCTTTCGCCCTTTCTCAAGGGAGTTGTAATAGCTCTCAAAGAGAAGCCTGAACATGAGTTCAATCTTTGAGGTCTGTTTCCAGTTCATTTCGCTCGTGTAGATCATGTTGTTGTTGAATTCCTTAAGCTCCTTAAGAGCTGAACTGACTTCGGGGCTGAAGCAGATATAGGGCTTTTCAAGGCTGTTTGAAACCAGGTCTTCGACAAGGGTGTAAACGATCGTGCCGTTGGTTTCCCCCAGGATCTTTTTGCAGTTTTCAGGTATGTCATCCCGGCTTATTATGCCCAGCCTTATGGCGTCTTCAATATCCCTGCCAATGTAACTTATGGTATCTGCCATTCGCACGACACATCCTTCCATGGTCATAGGGTATATTTCATGTAAAGGATCGTTCTCCTTTTCCCTGATCTCCCTGTTAAAGTCATTAAAATCCTTATCTTTATTCGGGTATAATTTCCGGTTGTGTATCTCTCCGTCGTGGCATAATATGCCGTCGAGCACCTGAAGGGAAAGGTTCCATCCCTTTCCCTTTCTCTCGATCTTTTCAAGCGCCCTGACGCTCTGTACATTATGCAGAAAATTGCCTATTCCATATGAAACGGAAAGGATTGAAAGAAATCTCTCGCCATCGTGTCCGAAGGGTGCGTGTCCGATATCATGGCCTAAAGAAATAGCTTCAATAAGATCCTCATTCAACCTTAACAGTCTTCCTATTGTCCTGGAGATCTTTGACACAAGCTGAACATGCAGTACACGGTGAGTAATGTGATCATTCTGAACGAGGTAAAAGACCTGAGTCTTGTCAATATATCGTGAATAGGCAAGGGAGTGGAGTATTCTGTCGGTGTCAAGGGAAAAATTCTGCCTGTGACCCTCATCAATATTTTGTTCGCGGTTTCTCCTGATGGCGTTTACGCTCAGGCATGCCCATGGGGACAGGATGTCTTTTTCCTCCTCATCGAGCCTGGTTTTAATTTTATTTAATCTATTAGAAGCGTTCAATATTCGCAATCCTCCATATCGGGTCATAATATTAAATGGATTATGACTGGTCAAATATATATTCCTTAATTTTTTCCTTGCAAAAAAAAATAAAAAATTGTTAATGTTACTGGTTATAATTTTTGAAACGGGTTTATTTGGGATTATATAATAAATCCGGAATGTAATGACACACGTTCAGGACTCGCCCCGGTGACCCACAGTATGGGAAAAAGCAGAATCCTGAACGGAGGTTTTTAACCGTGGGTAGAAGGTCCTGTGCGGACCTCATTAAAGCAGGAGGTATTAATGGCCGAATTATTAAACATGAAAGAACTTCTGGAGGCAGGTGTCCATTTTGGTCATCAGACCAAGAGATGGAATCCCAAGATGAAACCCTATATCTTCGGTTCCCGCAATGGCATACATATCATCGATCTTCAGAAAACAGTCAGTCTTTTTACAGAAATCTATAATTTTATTGTAAGAACTGTTTCCGAAGGATATTCGGTGCTTTTTGTCGGTACAAAGAAACAGAGCCATGACTCTATTATTGAGGAAAGTGAGCGCTGCGGTATGTTTTATATCGCTCAGAGATGGCTTGGAGGGACTCTGACCAATTTCCAGACCATAAAAAGAAGTATAGCCAGACTAAGAGAGCTTGAAAAGATGAAAGAGGATGGGTCTATAAACAGATATACCAAAAAAGAGGCCCTCAAAATGGAAAAGGAGATGATCAAACTTGAAAAGAACCTGGGTGGCATCAAGAACATGGACAATCTGCCAGGGGCTCTTTTTATTGTTGATCCCAAAAGAGAGCATATCGCCGTAAAAGAGGCAAAAAAGATCGGAATTCCTGTTATTGCGATAATGGACACGAATTGTGATCCTGATGACATAGACTATGTAATCCCGGGCAATGACGATGCCATAAGATCCATAAGGCTGATCTGTTCAAAGATCGCTGACGCATGCATTACAGGACACAACCTGGCTGAAGAGAGAATAAGGGCTGAAGCTGAAGCTAAAAAAGAGGAAGAAGCCAGCAAGCCCGAGACATCTCCTGTAACCCCTGTTTCTTCTGATGAGGAGAAAAAAGGTCCTGAAGTAATAGTTATAGGGAAAAAGGATGTTCCGGGAAATTATGAAGACGATGATCTTGAAGATGACGAATATATGAAGGAGTAATAAAGTGGAAATAACAGCATCATTAGTAAAACAATTAAGAGAGAAGACAGGCGTCGGAATGATGGACTGCAAAAAGGCCCTTAAGGAAAGTAAGGGTGATATTACACAGGCCATTGATTATCTTAGAAAAAAGGGAATTGCCACCGCGCAGAAGAGGGGTGGCCGCACCACATCAGAGGGACAGATTCAGTCCTATATTCATGCCGGAGGAAAAATAGGCGTACTGGTTGAAGTGAACTGCGAGACCGATTTCACCGGTAAGACTGCTGATTTAACCGAATTTGTAAAGAATGTAGCCATGCATATAGCTGCCACCAATCCCCTGGCTATTGACCGTGATGGGATTTCTGCCGATGTACTGGCAAAGGAGAATGATATCTATTATACCCAGGCAAAAGAGTCGGGAAAACCTGAGAATGTTCTGGATAAGATAGTCGAAGGCAAGATGAAGAAATTCTTTGCGGAATCCACTCTGCTTGAGCAGCAATATGTAAAAAATCCTGATATTACCATTCAGGATCTGCTTAATGAAATGATCGCTAAAACCGGCGAGAAAATTGTTATAAATAGATTTGTCCGCTATCAGCTCGGAGAAACCAATGAGGGGTAACTCTCTTCGTTTCAACCGCGTTATGCTGAAGTTGAGCGGTGAGGCGCTTATGGGTGAAAAATCCTACGGGATTGATCCCCTGGTGCTTAATACAATTGCCGAAGAGGTCAGGGAAATCAGTAATATCGGTGTGGAAACGGCAATTGTGACAGGCGGAGGCAATATTTTCAGGGGGCTCAACTCTTCCGAATACAGGATGAGAAGGGTCCCCGCGGATCATATGGGCATGCTCGCCACTGTGATTAATTCCCTGGCACTGAGCGAGGCCCTTATTAATATCGGCGCTGATGCCCGTGTCATGACGGCAATTGATATGCGTCAGGTTGCTGAACCTTTTACAAGAAACAGCGCAATAGATCATCTCAAAAAGGGCAGGATTGTCATTTTTGGTGGAGGGACAGGGAACCCTTTTTTCAGCACCGATACGGCAGCGGCTTTGCGTGCCATGGAAATAGATGCTGAGGCGCTTTTAAAGGCGACAAAGGTGGACAGGGTTTATGACAATGATCCGGAGAAGGATCCCCTGGCCAGACCCTATAAAAATCTCACATATCAGGAATATGTTGAAAAGGGACTGAAGGTAATGGACATGACTGCGATAACCCTTGTCATGGCGAGGAAACTCCCTGTAATTGTTTTCAGTATAAAAGGGGAATATCAAAAGGGTTGTCACGGGGCAGGATACTGGGACTTTAATCTCGGAGGTAGCAAAATGATAAATGGAATCATTTCCGAAATGCAAGAAAAGATGAATAATTCACTGGATGCCCTGAAAAAGGAATTTGTCAGACTGAGAACAGGGAGGGCATCAGCATCCCTGCTTGATGGAATAAAGGTCAACTGCTATGAGACCCAGATGCCTATTGATCAGGTGGCCTCCATATCGGTTCCCGAAAGCCGTTTGATAACAGTGAAACCCTGGGATCAGGCTATTATTAAGGAGATAGAAAAGAGCATTCTGAAATCAGAACTGGGTTTGACACCCATGAATGACGGCAAGATAATAAGAATCTCAGTCCCTCCCTTGACTGAAGAACGAAGAAACCAACTGGCGAAGATCGCCAAAAAGATGGCGGAAGAGGGCAAAATAGCCGTAAGAAATCACAGGCGTGAAGCAAATGAGATGCTTAAGGAATTAAAGAACGAAAAAGATATTTCGGAAGATGAGATGTATAAGGCACAGGAAGAGGTGCAGAAGATAACTGATGAACAGATTAAAAAGATCGATGAGGTAACCGCTGAAAAAGAGAAAGAGATAATTGAATTTTAATGATCCTTCCATAAACATAAAACAAGTCTCAATCTGCTTGACCAGGCATCTTTTTCTTAAGATATTGCCGATTAAAAAAATATTTTATATAAACGAGCGAAGATGGAAAATTTAGAACCTTCAAAACTGCCCGAACATATAGCCGTGATTATGGATGGAAACGGCAGGTGGGCCAGAAAGAGGGCCATGAACAGGATAAAGGGCCATGAAGAAGGGACCGAGTCTGTAAGGGTAATTGTCCGGACATGCAGGAGGATCGGCATAAAATGGCTTACCCTGTATGCCTTTTCAGAAGAAAACTGGAAGAGACCGGAACATGAGATAAAGGCGCTTATGGGGATATTGAGGAGGTTCCTTAAGAGTGAACTTGCCGAGATGCTCGAAAACGGCATAAGATTTCAGACTATTGGCAATGTGGACAGACTCCCTGCGGATATTCGTGAAATAATAGCAGAGACCGTTGAAAAGACGTCCGGTAACAACAACATGGTTCTTACACTTGCCCTCAGTTACGGAAGCCGGCAGGAAATTGCCCGCGCTGTGAGGAAGATTGGGGAGGATATAGAATCCGGCAGACTCCGGGCGAAGGACATCTCGGAAGAGCATATAAAAAACAGTATGTATACATCCGGCATGCCGGACCCCGACCTGCTTATAAGAACAAGCGGTGAATACAGGGTAAGCAATTTTTTATTGTGGCAGATCGCATACAGTGAAATATATATCACCCGCACCCTGTGGCCTGATTTCAGGGAGGAGGAATTTTTACGCGCTGTGGAGGATTATCAGGGCAGAGAAAGACGTTTCGGCGGTGTAGAAGAGTAATGACCCCTCATTTAAAAAGATGGCTGACCGGTATTATTGCCATACCGATTCTGATCTATCTGATAGGTTTCAGTCCCAGATGGATCTTTTACGTTATCCTCTATCTTTTTTCTCTTGCCGGATTGCTTGAGTTTTACAGACTGACATCTCCTGATCTTCCTCCACTGATTGTATTTTTAAACTGCCTTCTTGCGCTTATCTTTTTTATTGCCATCCATATGGGCGGATTGCCGGCGGCGCTGTCGATCATAATATTTTTTGCACTTGTCCCGATGATCTGCATCCTGTTCTCCGAACCCCTTGCCGGAGGCCGCAACAGTTCGAATATCGGAAAGGCCCTTCTGGGGCCTGTTTATGTTGTCCTTCCCATAACCCTGATAATTTCCATTGACAGATTTACCCCAGCCGGTCAGGGAATAAATGGTGTGTGGATATTCTTTCTCCTGGCCGTAACCTTTGCCAATGACACAGGGGCCTTTTACTGCGGCAAGTTGCTGGGAAGGCACAAACTCTACAAAGCGGTCAGCCCCAATAAGACACTGGAAGGTTCGGCCGGCGGAATTGTTCTGTCTTTAATTGTTGCCATATTGTTTTTACATTTTTTTGGTCCACATTCAGTAAGCCCTGCCACGGTTATTCTGATACTGATAATGTCTGTCGCAGGACAGATCGGGGATCTGGCTGAATCGATGCTGAAAAGGGACCATGGGAAAAAGGATTCGGGAGGTATGCTTCCGGGCCATGGCGGAGTGCTGGATAGAATAGACAGTCTTTTGTTTTCCATTCCTGTACTGTACCTTTACCTTGCACTCAATGCCGGATAATCCTTGTCAGGGGATCTTAAACAGGAGAAAAGAGAAATGAGCGCTAACAAATATGACAGACTCAGAGTACTGGTTACCGGAGGAGCGGGGTTTATAGGTTCGCATTTATGTGACAGGCTGCTGGAAGAGGGTAATTATACCATCTGCCTTGATAATTATTTTACCGGGCAGAGGGCGAATATAAATCATCTGCTGAATAACACGAATTTTGAGGTCGTAAGGCATGATCTTGTCAATCCCATACTGCTTGAAGTGGATCAGATATATAATATGGCCTGTCCCGCGTCCCCGGTGCATTATCAGTACAACCCGGTCAAGACCACAAAAACGAGTGTAATGGGGGCCATTAACATGCTGGGCCTGGCAAAAAGGGTAAAGGCCCGAATACTTCAGGCCTCAACGAGCGAGGTATACGGCGACCCGGCTGTGCATCCCCAAAAGGAGGAATACTGGGGAAATGTGAACACGATAGGCATCAGGGCCTGTTATGATGAGGGAAAGAGGTGCGCGGAGACGCTCTTCTTTGATTATCATCGTCAGAACAGGGTGGATATAAAGGTGGTTCGCATCTTTAACACATATGGCCCAAGAATGCACCCCAATGATGGAAGGGTCGTGAGTAACTTTATTGTCCAGGCGTTAAAGGGAAATGACATCACAATATTCGGCGACGGATCACAGACAAGGTCCTTTTGTTATGTGGATGATATGATCGAGGGCGTTCACAGGATGATGAACAGTCCTGAGGATTTTACCGGACCGGTAAATCTTGGAAACCCGGCTGAATACAGGATTATTGATCTGGCGAATATGATCATAAGACTTACCGGATCAGCATCAAAGATCGTTTTTCAGCCCCTGCCGATGGATGATCCCAGAAGAAGGCAACCTGATATCAGTCTGGCAAGGGAAAGACTCGAATGGGAGCCGGAAATAGGTGTTGAAGAAGGTCTCAGAAAGACGATAGAGTATTTCAGGGAGCGCGTTAAGGCATAATGAAAAAAATTACCATACTGGGGTCAACAGGATCCATTGGAACCAGCGCTCTAAAGGTGATCGAAGCGAATCCGGACAGGTATTCGGTGCAGGCGCTCACAGCGGGCAACAATATCGAACTGCTTTTTGAACAGATATTACGGTTCCGGCCGGAGGCGGTGGCTGTTTCCGATGAACAGCAGGCGGGAATATTAAGAGACCGTTTGAAGGGAAAATGCCATGCTGAGGTGCTGTCCGGTGTTGATGGTTTTATCAAAATAGCCTGCCTTTCGTCTGCGGATACAATTATCTCAGCAATGAGCGGCTCCGCGGGGCTGGTTCCCACTTTTGAGGCCATAAAGGCAGGAAAAGAGATTGCCCTGGCAAATAAAGAGACAATGGTTATGGCGGGATCAATTATTATGGATACGGCAAGAAAACACGGTGTATCCATTCTTCCCATCGACAGTGAGCACAGCGCGGTTTTTCAATCGCTTCAGGGACATAAGAGAGAAGATGTAAGGCGCGTCATTCTTACCGCCTCAGGGGGTCCATTCAGGAACCTGCCTGATAATGCCGATATGGCAGCCATAACACCGGCTATGGCTCTAAAACACCCTAACTGGGACATGGGCCGCAAAATCACAATCGACTCAGCCACCATGATGAATAAGGGCCTTGAGGTGATTGAGGCAAAATGGCTGTTTGATCTGAATATCGGGCAGATAGAGGTCCTGATTCATCCGGAGAGTGTTATTCATTCCATGGTGGAATACGCGGATGGGTCTATAATCGCCCAGATGGGCATACCGGACATGATAACACCCATATCCTATGCCCTGTCATATCCCCGGCATATTGAAACAGGTCTTCCTTCCCTGAGACTGGAAGAGAAAGGCAGACTGACATTTCACAGGCCTGATAAAAAGAGGTTCGAATGCCTGTCTCTGGCAACCAGCGCCATTGAAGCGGGAGGAACCATGCCGGCGGTCATGAACGGGGCAAATGAAATAGCTGTTGAGGCCTTTCTTGATGAAAAAATAGGATTTTTGGATATTCCGAGCATTATAGAAAAGACCATGGAGGCCCATAACACCTCTTCAATCCTCAGTATGGAGGAGGTGCTGGAGGCTGATTCATGGGCAAGAGCGACTGCCAAAAAAGAATTGTCTTTATTGATGAATTGACTAATTTAAAGAATGCTTTAATTTTAAAAAAAATAACATAAAAATAAGGTTTAACATATGGATGCACTTATAAATTATTTTCAGAACACGGGACACCTGATGCTGTATTACATTATTCCGCTTCTTGTAGTTCTGGGTATAATGATATTCTTTCATGAACTGGGGCACTTCCTGGCTGCTAAGTATTTCAATGTAAAGGTGCTAAAATTCGCGCTGGGCTTTGGTCCTAAAATAGCCGGAAAAACAGTCGGTGAAACCGAATATTCTGTCCGGTATTTTCCACTGGGCGGTTTTGTAAAGATGCTTGGTGAAGATGAAACTGATGATGATTCCGAAGAATTATCACCTCAGGATGAAAAAAGGGCCTTTAACCGACAGCATGTGATAAAGAGAATAGCTATTGTCGCTGCCGGCCCGGTATTTAACCTTCTGCTTGCGATGATATTATTCTTCGGCCTTTATGCTATAGCCGGCGATTACATTCTCACAACTGAGATCGGAAAAGTAACCGAGGGGTCTCCTGCTCATATGGCTGATTTAAGGGAAGGGGATGTAATTGTTTCGATCCGTGATATGGAGATAAAAAACTGGGATGACCTGAGACGATTGATCAGGGACGCTGCAGGAGAAAATATTCCCATGACCATACTCAGGAGTGGGAATCTGATATCGGTAAAAATAATTCCCGAAGAATCGGTTGTTAAGAATGAATTTGGAGAAGACATAAAGGCTGCCTTTATTGGAATCACATCATCAGGAAAAGTGGAGAAGATCGAATTTGGACTGTTGGAGGCGCTTAAGCTCAGTTTTTCCGAGACATGGAGATGGATAAAACTTACCTGTCTGGTTGTGGTAAAGCTGTTTCAGGGGGTCGTATCCATAAAGACCATTGGCGGACCCATAATGATAGGCCAGATCACAGGGCAGATAGCCCAGCAGAATATAGGTTCTCTTATCCCCTTTATGGCAGTGATAAGCATAAACCTGGGCATACTTAATCTTTTCCCAATACCGATACTTGACGGGGGGGTTATCCTTTTTCTTATATTTGAACTGATTCTCGGCAGGCCTGTGAGTGTCAGCAAACGTGAAATAGCCCAGAAAATCGGCCTTTCACTCCTGCTTTTGTTAACCCTGCTTGTCTTCTATAACGATATTCTGAGACTCTTTCAGTAGAACTATGATACTGGCAATAAACAGCTCAACCCTTCAACATGGAATAGCCTTTATTGCGGACGATGGTTCGGTAATATCCGAATATATCTCTCCGGAAGAGGAAAAGGGCTTTACAGGTTTTATGCCTGCGCTTGATGCACTTTTTGTTTCATCGGGCATTGATCGAAAGGAAATAAGCGCAATTGCCGTGGCCATAGGTCCCGGCAGTTTTACGGGCTTAAGGGTGGGACTGTCCGCTGCAAAGGGCCTGGCCTATGGTCTCAATGTTCCGGTAATAGGAATATCGGGCACGAAGGCCCTGGCCAGTCAGGTCTCTCCCGCAGAATTGAAAATATGCTCCATGATTACTTCGAGAAAGGGTGAAGTCTTTTACGCCCTATTTTCTCAGGATGATCAGGGGGGATTAATCAGATTTAATGATGATACAAGTGTCAATTTAAGGCATCTGGGCGAATCGGTCAAAGGTCCTTCTATCTTTATAGGCAATGACTATCTGGCTCAGGCCGGAATCATAAAGGAGGTTTTGGGTGATAGGGCGGAGCTCGCCCCGGCGAATGCCTGGTGTCTCAAGGCGTCTTCTGTGGGCATGCTGGGTCTTAAGCGCTTTAGAAAAGGTGATTTTGATAATATACGCGACATTGCACCCAGTTATCTGCAGCCTCCTGACATCAGACCAGATCCCCGTCAATCCGCCAAGAAAACAGTGTAATTTCTTATACATTGACAAAACATAATATAAAATTATAATAAACATTTTTTTCTGATGGTTTAACCGCTTAGCAGTTATATATTACTTATGGAATGTCGACGGAATGGATACTCAAAAACTGGAAAAGACCCGCATTAACAACAGGTGGCCCGTAGCAAGAGAGGGCATCCCCTTTATTATATCGGGTCTGGTAGTATCCTTTTTGATTTTTTTAACCGGATTTTTTATCCCCGGTATCTTTTTTCTGATATTAACATTTTTTATAATATATTTTTTCAGAGATCCTGAAAGGAGAAATGCCATCAGGAAAAACGCGGTATTGACTCCCGCTGATGGGAAAATCCTTTATATAAAGGATCTTAATGCCGATAATCCACTTGGAGAGCCGGCGAAAAAGATAAGCATCTTTATGTCTGTTTTTAATGTTCACGTAAACAGGGCGCCTTCCGGCGGTAGAATCTTGTCAACAGCATATCATCCCGGCAGGTTTTTTTCCGCCAATCTTGACAAGGCATCCGAACAGAACGAGCGCAACACCATAACAATGGAAACAGACAATGGTGAAAAAATAATATTTGTACAGATTGCCGGGCTGATTGCCCGAAGGATCGTCTGCTGGGTCAAGGAAAAGGATTATGTCAGGGCGGGTCAGAGAATCGGTTTAATCAGATTCGGTTCCAGACTGGATGTCTATCTTCCTGCAGCGAGCGATATAATGGTTAGATCTGGCGACAAGGTAAAGACCGGTGAAA
>CAZJOB010000056.1:0-13655 GCA_964547435.1 uncultured Desulfatiglans sp.
GCGTTTTGAATCGGCCACGGACAAAGAAGTGCTTGAGGCGTTCTCCCTCACCCTGAAGAAAGAAGGGCTTATTCCGGCACTGGAATCATCCCACGCCTTTGTACAGGCATTCAAGGAAGCCCCTGATCTTTCAAAGGATGACATAATTATCATTAACCAGTCAGGGAGGGGAGACAAGGACATATTTACCGTGGCCGACGCCCTGACTGATCCTGAATGGATAAAATTTATAAAGAAAAAGGCATTGGATTATGGCGCTTGAGAAATATATAAGAGAAAATCTGATCAAAAAAGAGATACTGCTGATGACCCATATCGTTCTGGGATATCCTTCACTTGATGAGAGTTACAGGATTATTGAAACCATGGTAAAGGCCGGCGTTGACATAATGGAACTGCAGATTCCTTTTTCAGAACCTTCTGCTGACGGCCCTGTAATCGTCAGGGCAAACCAGAGCGCCCTGGCCAAAGGGGTGTCCGTTGAGGAATGTCTCGACACAGCGGCAAAGGCTGCCAGTGCCTTTGATATACCCTTTCTGATCATGACCTACTATAATGTCCCCTTTATGTATGGAATAGAAAACTTCACGGCCCGCATGTTCGAAAGCGGTCTGAAAGGCTCCATCATACCGGATCTTCCTCCGGAAGAGGGTGAAGGCTATCTGGAAGCTATGAAAAAAAACCGGCTTTCTCCGATCCTTATGTTTTCACCGACAACTTCTGATGAACGCATGAAATATATTTCTTCATTTGCTTCGGGTTTTATCTATTGCGTGGCAAGAAAAGGAGTTACAGGAAAGGACACGGACTTCTCGGATGAATTATCCCGATACATTGCCAGATGCAGGCAGGCCACTCCACTGCCCCTGGCCCTGGGATTTGGCATCAGGCAGAAAAAGGATGTGGACTTTCTTAAAGGTAAAGCTGATATCGCCGTGATTGGGACCCAGTCCATTAAGATAATGGAAGAGAATGGGATTGAGGCGGTGGGAGATTTTATTCGGGGACTGAGGTAAAACATGGTTAGGGGTGAGGGATTAGCTGCTTCGCTATAAAACAAGGATTACGCGGTCTTTGGCTGCATTCGAAGATTCAAGGCTAACGCTCTAGGATTCTGAGGCTCTGAGGTTCTGAGGTTCTGAGGTTCTGATCCCCTCAACCTCTTATCTTCTTCCTCTTTCCTGATTATCCTTGAGCCATTAGCCCTGCGCCTTGCGCCCGCACCTACATCCCCCTCACCACCTCAAGCCGATCAGGCCAATCCTTTTTGGCTTCTTTTATGGCGCTTTCGGCTCCGACGATCTTTATAACCCCATTCTCCTTTACATTATTAAGCACATCTGCAAAGGCCCGGAACTCTTTTATTCCTGTAGACAGTATCTCATTTCTCATCTTCTGCCGGTCATCATCCTTCTCACCTGAAAGCCAGCGAATCATTGAGGTGTATCCCTTTGCGTCAGGCAGCATGTAGCTGTCTATAGCCCCTATGGTTCCGATAATCGCCTTTGTCAGTTCAGCTTTATCAAGAGAGATATCCCTTAGATAATCTCCGGCCCTGTCAAAGGCGTTAATGGTTTTGAGAATGTTAGGGTCGCGATATGACAGATAAGCGAGGGTCCCGGAAAGCCTGTCAAAAGAACAAAAGGCCCCATAGGCCCCGCCTTTGACGCGAACCTGTTCCCACAGCCATGCGGCCCTTAAGAATCTGCATATTACATGTCCTGATCCGTGAAAGGTGTAGCCGGAATCATATATATTTGCCCCCTTTGCCACATAGTTGACCTGAGAGGGGATGGTTATTCCCTCCGGGATTGAGATCTCACTGGAAATCCACTTTTCATCATCCCCTTCAAAGGCCGGAAAACTCCGAATAAATCCTGTTATTCCTGTATATATTCGGGATTGCTCGAATCCATCGACTGTTATGTTGACAAGCATCCTCTTTCTGTTGATAAGTATCTCATGAATCCTTTTCAGATCAGCCAGCACCTTTGGCCATTCCCGGTCAACAGCCTTTTCCAGGTCACGCAGAAAAAAGAGATAATCAAGCCCGCCCATCTTTTCGGCAGCCCGGTCCGCCTCACGAAAACCGGAACGCAGCCTCAGATTGGCTACATGATGGCCCGCTGACATAAGATTTCGCTCTTCCGCGGCCCTTGCCTTTAATAGTATCTGCCTGAATCTTTCACGATTATCAAATTTCACATTAAGGATTATGTCTTTGAGAATATTCAGAAGATCATTCGCCCTCGAAAGCATGGATTTTCCCCTCATGACCATCCACACCGCGCCGGTCTTAGAGTCTTTTTTCATGGAGGTGTGAAAGGCGGTTCCTATGCCTCCGGTCTTTCTGCCTATTCGTTGCGAGATAACGACATAGTCTTCTTTATCGGTCCCCATTTCCAGAATAGCCTTTCCAAAGAGCCGAGCGTAGGGAAGATATCTTTCCGGCAGGCAATGAAGATCAAAACCCACATCAATATAAAATATCTTATTTGTGAAAAGATCATGAAACAGTATTTTGGCACTCTCCTCTTCACTGACCGATATGGGTATTATTCTGTTCTCCTTTTCCAGATCAGACAGTTTAAGCATTGGTATGGCCGCGAGCGCGGCGGGGGAGTCAGGGGTTTCCTGGGCCTGTTTCAATTTTTGCGCGTTATCAATGACCTCACGAAGCACGAAAGGAGTCATCTTTGCCATTGCCCTTTCCAGCCTTTTCTCCTCGGCCTCCTTTTCCCTTTGAGAAAAGCCCGGTTCCGGTTTCAATATAAGGCTCGTCCTGTGCGGATTATTTATGAAATGTTTTTCAATCAACTCTTCAAGGAAAAAACCATTGCCGGCCAGCGAAGTTTTCAGTTCATTCAGGGGGTTTTCAAAGGCTATAAGGCTTAAGGGATCTTCATCATGAAGCCATGTGGTCAACGACCTCAGCATAATGCCCAATCCTTTGGGATAGGAGCCTGTATTGTTCTCCCTTAAAACAAATTCCAGGCTGTTCATAGCCGCTTCCCTGTCCTTTTGGTCAATGCCCGTGTTCACGAGGCGAGTCAGAGTTTGTAATATCAGATTCTGAAGCTGATCAATCTTTTCAAGATCAATGCCCTTCATGCCTGTTGAAAAATACGACTGTCTCAGATCAGTCTCAAGCCCCACACCTGCGAGGTCTTCTCCCAGGTTGGATTCGATAAGCGCTCTTCTTAAAGGGGACCCCGGCATTCCTATGAGAACATGTTCCAGAAGATGCATGGCAAAATTGAGCTTGCTGTCAGAGACTTCGGGCAGGAGCCAGTTGAGGGTAAACATGCCTTTTTGAATTTCATTGGCATCTTCTCCTGAGGCATAGGACCTTATAAGGCGTCGGGGCCTTTCAAATGGTTTCTGAAGAATAATCACTGAATCGATATCATATCTTTCAAACCCCTCGAGATAATCATTCAGGATCAATAGACGCTTTTCAGGATCATCATCACCATAAAAAAATATTCGGGAATTGGATGGGTGATAGTATGTCCTGTGAAATTCAATGAACTGTTGAAAGGTCAGATCGGGAATCTTTCGGGGGTCGCCGCCTGAATCAAGCCCATAGGAGTTATCAGGAAACAACGACCTCATGGAGTATTCATTTAAAAGCCTGTCCGGTGAAGAGTATGAGCCTTTCATTTCATTGAAAACCACTCCCTTGTATATGAGGGGTCCCTGAGGATTTTCCTGTTCATAGTGCCAGCCCTCCTGCTGAAAGACAAAGGGCGTAAGCCTGGGATAGAATACAGCGTCCAGGTACACATCGATAAGGTTATAAAAATCAGCGTGATTCTGACTCGCGACCGGATAACAGGTCTTATCGGGATAAGTCATGGCATTAAGGAATGTCTGAAGAGACCCCTTCATCAATTCCACAAAAGGCTCCTTTACAGGATACTTCCTTGAACCGCAAAGCACCGAATGCTCAAGTATATGGGGAAGGCCCGTTGAATCGGCAGGAGGAGTTCGAAACGTGATCCCGAACACCTTGTTTTCATCATCATTGACAATGGACAGTATTTCCGCGCCTGTCTTTACATGCCTGTAGTAGAATCCCTTTGATTTAATCTCAGGGATGTCCTGTTGTTTAATCAGTTCATATTTTTTTGATATATTCATTTTTCTTTATATTTTGTCATTCTTCTACTATGCGTCAAGCGCGGGGCTGGCTTTGATATCCGGGGAACTCAATCCTCCTTATGTCTGGATTCCCCGATCAAGTCGGGGAATGACAGGCTTTGAACTATTTCATTTTTGTCATGCCAAGAACAGAACCCGCTAAAGCACTGGCAGGCTTTGATATCCGGAGAATCCAGACCTTTTACAGATAAAAAATTCAGGCAAAAAGTCACAAAAATCAATTATTCAGCAGATATCTCGCCTTCTGCTTCACTCTTTTCACCTTTGTCAGCCTTCATGAAATCACCCAGGTACATATTAACCATAACCATTTTTGAATATACAAGCTTTATTCTTTCGAGCAGATCCTCATCCGATATCTCATTTAGAATCGGATAGTTTTCTCTGAGCTTTATGAGCGCTGAATTTGTATCTACCTGTACAAAGGGAATCTTGAGCGCCTTTTGCAGGGTTTTATCAATCTCTTCCCAGGCCTCGTCCATGTGTGCCATCTTTTTCCAGTTGTTATCCACCATTCTCCATGACTGACCGCTCCATTTATCGATCTTCATCGTGTAGGCCGCAGTCTTTTGAATCTCATACCTGGGGGCGAAAAATTGAAAATAAAAAAAAGCAAGGACTATTCCAATAATTATTCCCAGAACAAGGCTTATTTTAGAGTTTGCCATTTTCCCTCCCTGATAAATGAAACACCCTGAGTGAGTGTATCTCCAGTCCGTGCAACCTGCTCCGCATACTCCGGCAGCAAATCCCTTAGCGCGCGTCTTATTCCTTCGGCATCCTGATTATGCACCAGGTCTTTCATGTTATCAATCTTATCATTCACTGTTTCTATTTCACAGGAAGCTGCCTTAAGCACCATTATCTTTTTATGTTCCGTGCTTACAATGCCTTCCCCTGCTGTAATCAGCTCTTCATAAAGCTTTTCACCCGGCCTCAGGCCGACAAACTCGATTCTGATATCTTCATGAGGCTCAAACCCGGAAAGTCTTATCAGGTCTTCCGCCATTTCCGCTATCTTTATGGGCTCTCCCATATCAAGAATAAATATCTCTCCGCCTTCACCCATGGAACCGGCCTGAAGAATAAGCTGACTTGCCTCAGGTATTGTCATAAAATACCTGGTTATCTCAGGGTGCGTTACAGTAACCGGCCCGCCCTTTTCGATCTGTTTTTTGAACAGGGGAATAACACTGCCCACGCTGCCCACAACATTTCCAAATCTTACTGTTATATATCTGGTATTCGAGATATTGCAACCGTTCTGGGACTGAACCATAAGCTCGGCCACCCTCTTTGAGGCGCCCATCACATTTGCGGGCCTTACCGCCTTGTCCGTGGAAACGAGCACAAACCTTTCAACACCAAATTCATTTGCAACGGCAATAACGTTTCTTGTCCCGAAGACATTGTTGTTTATGGCATCCCACGGATGAAGCTCAAGCATTGGAACATGTTTATATGCTGCCGCGTGAAACACCACATGAGGCCTTTCCGATGAAAAAACCTTTTGCAGTTTGTTATGGTCAAGTATATCAGCAAGTTTGGGGATTATAGCCACATTTTTGCAATTATCCTTCAATTCCAGCTCAATATCGTAAAGAGGACTTTCAGCCCTTTCATAAAGCACAATACTTTGAGGAGAAAATCTGCATATCTGCCGGCACAGTTCCGATCCAATGGAACCTCCGGCGCCGGTAACCAGCACTCTCTTTCCTTTCAGGTAGGCGCCTATCTGTTCTTCATCAAGGTTCACCTGTTCCCTGCCCAAAAGATCCCGGTAGGATACATCGCGAATTGACTTTACAGTTACCCTGCCGTTTATAAGCTCACCCATTCCCGGCACTGTCTTAAATGGCACACCGCTTTCATCGCAGAGCTTGACAATCGACCGCATATCCTTTGATGAAATGGATGGCATGGCAATGAGCAGTTCTTCGGCATTAAACTGTTTTGCATAGTGTCCTATTTTTGTCCTGTTTCCAAGCACCGGAATACCGTGAATCCTGCGATTCTCCTTCAGGGGATCATCATCAATAAAGCCCATAATCCTGTAGCCAAGTTGCGGGTTGTCATGTATTTCCCTGCTGATCTTTTCGCCGCTGTCCCCGGCGCCTATTATTAAAAGCCTTTTTCCTTTGGGCTTGCGGCTGAACAGAGACGCGAGGTTTTTTACAGTCAGCTTTGCCGATTCATCACCGACACCCAGCCAGAAATAGAGCCTGATTCCCACCCTGCTTCCCGCGATAAGAAACAGGGTAAGTCCCCAGTCTATTATGTAGACGGATCGTGAAAAGCCGCCCAGTCTGTGGACAAACAGGGCCATAAGTATAATGATGACAGAAGAGAGAGTTCCGGATTTAAAAATACTAAACAGGTCTGTCAGGCTGGTGTATCTCCACATCCCCTGGTAGAGGTCAAAGATGTAAAAGATGGTTATCTTGATGATTATAATCAGGGGAACCATCCTCCAGAGGGCATGGCTGGTGGACTCCGGTATATGAAAATCAAAGGTCAGGAGATGAGCAAAGTACCAGGAAAAGGCTACCAGCAGAATATCCCCTAAAAAAATAAGAAAAATATGTTTATATAAAAATCGCGGCATGTTCTTCCTGTGCAATTTTGTTGATAGATTCTATACTTAACAGCGAAACAAGGTCAAGAGAAACATACAGCCTGCGCCAGGTTCCGGATTTGAAATTCCGGATTCCACATTAAACTCCTGTCTTTGCAACTTCTAATCCTCTCATCTTCTTATCTTCCAAACGCTAGGCGCCATGAGCCATTTTTTAATCATTCCCTCATCTCCTCCTGCCTCACCCTGAACCTGGCAGGCATAAATTCTCCTGCAAGATCAAACAGATCCCCATAATGAGGAACAGCCTGAGCTACATCCCTTGTCCACGGAGAAAGGCCGTAATTCAGTGTCCTTGGAGAATCATGAGTGAGAAAGGTCCTGATAGGTATGCTCAGGTATATACCCTTGTGATTATACCCCTTGTTAAAACTATGCGGAACATCATCTGTGTCGGTAAAGCTTGCATACACACCCAGCTTTACCCCTGTAGGATATCTTCTGTTAAAATCAAACATCCAGCCCATATCACCTGCCAGAAACCTGCCATACTGAGCGTGAAAAGTTATCTCCAGCGGCGAATAATAGTAGTAGAAATTGGCCAGAACGCTGTGCCTGTCAACATCCATAAGCTCCAGCGCCTTTCCGGGCGCCCTTTTTCTTACCCAGTCACCCTCGATGCCGAACGCCATTCTCCCCTCTCCTGGAAAATAGAGGGCCTCGCCTCCGACACCCGCGTACATTCTCTCAAAGTAACCCATGCTTACCCTTCCGAAAATTCGTTCGGAAATTCTGAGTGTCTGGTTGAATAGAAGCCTGTCAACAGAAAAATCATTTCGCATATACCTGTGCAGGTCGCTCCTGACAACATCCGAAGGAAGGTCATCGCTTATAGGTGATTCAATATTTGAGTAGATGGGCAGCACCATTCTGGTGTTCAGGGAGGCGCCTTTCCACAGGTCCACGGTAAGATTTCCCGCTATGCCCGACCTGAATTTAAAAAATCCCGAGGGGTCATTCCAGTAGATATTCAGGAGCGGATCAAGTGAATAGTCAATAATCTCCTTTTCCTCAGTGACGCTTATATAGGAATCCTTTTGGGATTCCAGGGGGTTGGCTACAACCTGAAGATCAATCAGTTTATTAAGAAATACCTCATCGGATATCTCCCTGAAGATGAATTTTTCCATGTGATCGGGTTTGACAGAAATCTTTAAGATCGGCATATTGCTTTTTTTCAGCACAGCTATTATCCTGTCTGTATCCTCAGGCGAATGAAACAGAAGGATGCGCAACACCCTGCCCACCGCCTTCTGATTTGAGAGATATTTTGTGTTCTCAAATTCCGCTATCAGGTCCCTTCCGTCGGTATACACCGTGACATCTGAAAACCCTGCCTTAAGGATTGCCTGATGTATATCCTCTGCCATCTCTCTCTGATCCCTTTTATCAAAGGATCGCCTGTCGATCGCGACAAGGGGAGCGGGGTCAGGACGAAAGGGAAGCACAGATTCACCAAGCAGGTTATGCAGATGGAACATCAGTCCGATGGTATTTCCTCTCTGAAATGAAAGCCCTATATCAATGCCGGTTATCAGCCTTGCCCTCAGACCCACATTTACAGGGTATTTGGCGCCTTCGGGCACCCCTCTTGCCGATGGTTTATCAACTTCATATTTTATAGGGTTATATTCTGCCATAAACATAAAGCGGTCACTTAACTTAAGTTCAAAACCGCCGAATACGCTGTAATCATCGTTTATAAATTTGGCTGACCCTCCGCTGAACCTCTTGCTGCCCACACCCAGTGTAATATCAAAGGGAAATATCTGACGGCTCATTACAATGTATTCCGAAGGAAAAAGTCCTGTGCCCCAGAAATCATTAATGCCTACAGCAATCGCGGGCATCTGTTTTGTTTCGGCAAGAATCTGGTACTTCAGGTCAAAGGCCTTGTCTTTATTGGAACCATATTCGGGAGTAAGGGCCGGGATATTGGTTATTGCCGTCAATCTCCCTGAAAACTCAAGACCTGGCAGTATCCCCATGCCGCCTGTCAGCCACCTGTATGGCGACGCGTATGTCCCGCCGATTCTGACAACACCATCTTCAAGGATCCGGGCGTTGGGTATCTCCATAAGTCCTGTGCCGCCCCAGTTGGATGAATTATTAAAGGGCCGGTCAGAGGATGAAAATACACTTGCAGGGATTAAAAATATCAACAAAAAGACAAAATAAGACAGTAATGAATTGGATTTTTTCATAAAACCTTTTTCTAATAGAAAGTTACAAAAAAACCGCTGAAAGCGGCAATCTTCAAAATATACAAAATCTTTTATTATCAGCTAGATGTCAACCTTAAAGTTGCGCCGCCATCGTGGCGTTTCTTCTCACTCCTCTCTTATAATGATCTCCCTTTGACAAAGTGCGTCACTTATCGTACACTCGACAATCAAATTTACAGGAGAATGAAATTATGCCCGCTAAAAATCCTCGTATAAATTTAGTACTGGATGACATCCTTTATCAATCAGTTAAGTACCTGGCAAAAAAAGATAATATATCATTATCAAAACATACATATTTTCGGTATAATTCATAGAAAAGAAGTATATAACCTGATCAAGAAGAGACTGGAATAATGATCGAGGCTTGAATAAATATTAACAGGTCAATCCGAATTTATCAAAGGATTAAAAGCCTGTTTTAATTGAGAAATTTGCAAAACAAGTATCTACAGCCGTGCCCGATGCCTGTCACCCTGAGCGAAGCGAAGGGTCTCTATTTTATGACCAGTCACTCGCAAGATCACGCTATTCAGAATAACAGATTCATGAGAGATTCTTCGCTTTGCTCAGAATGACAATTTTAACTATTCTTACTGACACCAGATATCCGAAACCTGACACCAGCGCTCTTCCCCTCACTCTTATTTTCTCAACCTCTTATCTTCTGCCTTCTAAAGCTCTGAGGTTCTGAGGCTCTGGGGTTCTAATCCTCTCATCTCCTTACTTTTTTCTAACCACCCTTGTACCATTAGCCCTGCGCCTGTTATTTTTTTACATAAATAATACAGATACCCATACACCTCCCTCAGCGTCATTTCAGTCTGCCGCAGGCTGCCGCCCTGCGGCATGAAATCAATTACAGACCACTTTTTGCCCACCGCCACCTGAAAATCTACATAATAGGGTATCACCTCGAGGCCCGCACCTTCAAAGAGCATGACCGACCGCCTCATATGATAGGCAGATGTAACCAGCAGTATTCGTGGCTTATCCGCCTCACCTTTACGCTTTTTAATCATATCAGCAACCACTGCCGCTTCCGCCGCTGTATTCGATACCTTTTCGGTTATAAGGATATTTTCACGCGGAACACCCATATTCACGGCATACCGCGATAACACACGGCCTTCAGGCTCCTGCCCAGGTGTCCAGGGCACCCATCCTCCGGTAAATATTATCACAGGCGCCTTTTTCGCTCTGTACAATTCTATTCCGCCATAAAATCTGTCCGGATCATTCCACTCAATCACAGGAGGATCACCAGGAACAGGCATTACCATGCCACCGCTCAATACAACAATAGCATCCGCATGGGACATGTCCTCAGCAGGCAGGCGCACCTCCCAGCCCTCCACTGCACGCATTGCCAGATCACTTGTCACAGGCATGGATGAAATCAGAAGCAGCACCAGCCCCAAAACACAAAAACGCCTGCGCCGAAAAACAATGCCTCCAATAACAAGAATAAGACATAACCCCAGGGGCATTACAAAAAAAGGAAGTATCTTATGAAGATAGATCATATTTACATAGGCTCCAAAGTCTTTGCCGCAGAAGGCGGCGGCATTTCACCGGCTTCACCGGGATTCATAATTCAAAATGAACAGCATAAAGTCTAAAACATCTTAACCGCCCGTTCGCTGCGCTCACTCAAGACACGAAGAACGCCAGGTTTTTAGCGGACAACCCGACAAATGAAAATTGATTTACCCTTTGCGTTCTTTGCTTGTCACGCCATAGCCGAAGGCGACGGCGGACGTCTTGAGCGAAGCGGGCGGTGAAATTGTTTTAATGTTTTATATTTATATGCGACCTTAATGACTGCACAATCTCCTCACCAGTCACATCCACATTATCCCCGAATTGGCCCAGTTTCACATCAGGCTTGATATCTCCATGAAAATCACTTCCCGCGCTCACTATCATACCTGCCCTTCGAATAAGACGCGTAAAACGCGCGTTTACCTCATTCGACCCGTGACCGGTATAACCTTCCACTCCTGCAACATCGAAGCCTTTTAATTTCTTAAACAATGCCTCATACTTCTCGTCACCCTTCAATTTCAACTGCACCGGGTGTGCCAGTACCGCAACACCACCGGCATTTTGAATTACACCCACAGCGGTTTCCAGACTCAGGCGTGTCTTGTCCACATATGCGGGGCATCCCTTTGCCAGGTAATAATCGAATGCCTCTTGTATGGATGACACATAGCCTTTCTGCATCATCACCTGCGCGAAATGGGGCCTGCCGATCTGCTTGCCGCCCGCCGCCTCTGATATCTCCTGAAGCGTTATATGCAGACCAAGTTCATTGAGTTTCTTCACGATGCGGGGGTTGCGTGTACGCCTCGCCTCCTGCACAAACTCAAGTTTCTTTATAAGTTCCTCATTATTAATATCAATAAAATAACCGCATATATGCATGGCGCCGGGGCTGTAATCAATGCTTAATTCCACACCCGGAATTACAGTAACACCTAATCTTTTTCCTGCTTCAATCGCCTGTCCCACTCCATCCACATTGTCATGATCAGTAACAGCAATGGTATTGACCCCCTCATCAGCAGCCAGCCTCACGAGTTCGTCTGGTGAAAGAGTGCCGTCCGAGGCAGTAGTATGACAATGCAGGTCAAAATTCTGTTTCATATCCACTTGTCTCCATTGATCAAACAGTGAAACTGATAAGCAACACAAAATCAAGATAAATTATCAGTTGTTCATTAATCTTTAGATATCATTAAGTTGCACCAAATCGATCCATCCTCGAAAACACTTGTACTGTTTGCTGGACAAATCAATTTTTCAATCCTATAGTTATACAATTAATAGAGGTGAACATGAAGACTCTCTGGATTTTGATATTTTTTACGGTGTTAATCTGGTCTGCCATATTACCGGAAGATTATTTCACATGGTTTCTTGAGGTGTTGCCGGCCCTGATCGGTTTTGTTGTCCTTTCCCTGACATATAACAATTTCAAATTAACCCGCCTCACCTATGTATTGATTTTAGTGCATTGCATAATTTTAATGGTCGGCGGTCATTACACCTATGCCAAGGTTCCTCTTTTTGACTGGATCAGAGATTACTTTGACCTATCGAGGAACAACTATGACAAGGTCGGTCATTTTGTTCAGGGATTTATACCTGCCATTATTGCACGTGAAATTTTTATCAGAAAAAATGTCATAAACAGCAGGGCATGGCTCAACTTTCTGATTGTATGCTTCTGCCTTGCCCTGAGCGCCTTTTATGAACTTATCGAATGGTGGGTGGCTGAGCTGTCAGGTGAATCGGCCGAGAGTTTTCTCGGAACACAGGGATATATATGGGATACACAGTCGGATATGGCCCTTGCATTATCAGGCGCAATACTCGCCCTGATTTTTTTAACGAAAATGCATGACCGGCAATTACAGAATGCAGGTATATTTTCTCACTAACTAAATAGGATTCAATACTTTAACCTTTCTTAGCTTGACGCCTATACGCGAAGGATGAAACCTCTATGTGTTTGAAATCACTGGATTCCCGCGGGATTTTATTCACGAACTTGATTCGAGGCGGGAATAACGTTTGTCGGACACTTTACGAGAACAACAATATTTCAATAATGCCCTTGCTACACAACGCTGTCTGTTAAAAATTTTTGGCTCCTCATAAGAATTTGTGGGTACAAATACTGATAATAATTAGAACAAAAGAGGTTTCTATTGTTTATTATGCCAAAAAGGATCTTATGTCCGGGTTATTGGACAAATAATATTATGTCGCCCCTGATCTATAGATAATAAATAACAGCACCGGAGGTGTGGTATGTTAATAGCGCGCTATGTGTGCGTTATTTTTTATCAGCCCCATCGGGGCGATATCTTAGTCACTCTAGTCACTTTAGTTCACTTTAGTCACTCCCAACTTTAGCTCACTCTCCGGCCACTTCCCTCAGCACATAAATCGCCTCTTCCAGCCCTATCTTTCCATCGTTATTTATATCAACTGATTGGTAACCGCCTGAATCTAAAGGAGATTTAATGTTGATTCCAAGTGCCTGTATGGCATGTTTTAAATCCGGAATGGGTTGATTGACATATATTGTAGAAACATTGGAGTCAGCCACACCGTCATTCGCCTTGAATGAAAATTTATCAGGTCCATGATAACCAATTTCCGGTGTATATGTAATTTTGCCGTCTGTTGTTATGTCCGAGAGAGTTCCATTTTCAGGGTGGGTCACAACATGGAAGGTAAGCGAATCGCCATCCACATCAGTGGCTGAAAAGGTAATTTCTATTGAAGCGCCTTCCTCGACATAAACTGACAGATCAAATGCAACCGGTGGACGCTTGATGTATATCGTGGCAACATTGGAGTCAACATTATCATTGTTAGTAGCCTTGAATGTAAATTTGTCAGTGCCCAGGTAACCTTTATCTGGCGTGTATGTAATTTTGCCGTCTGTTGTTATGTTTGAGAGCGTGCCATTTTCAGGCTGAGTTAAAATATGAAAAATAAGTGTATCACCTTCTGTTTTTTCGGCTAAAAGGGTAATTTCTATTGAAGCATCTTTCTCGATACAGACGTGCTGATCAAATGCAACCGGCGGACGCTTGATAGATACTGTAGCA
>CAZJOB010000057.1:0-13607 GCA_964547435.1 uncultured Desulfatiglans sp.
CTCAGAGTGACAGGCGCGGGGTATGGCTGTAAATAACTTGCCTGGCAATTTTCTAAATAAAACAGGGTAATATCCTTTGAGAAATTCGGATTGACCCATATTTTGATATTTGCGATTCCTTGAAAAGGGTGTTATATCATGAACCATGAGAACACTTTTGAACATAATCAATACCATATGGAAAATACTCTACTCAGTTAAGCTGACTCTGTTTTTGCTGATCCTGCTGGCCCTTAGTTCGGTTTTCGGAACTCTAATTCCTCAGAACGAAGAGGCGGTTCATCTGGCGGAAAGATTGAGCCCGGCAATGGGGAGGCTGTTTGCCTCTCTTCAGCTTTTTGACCTTTATCATTCCTTCTGGTTCAGGTTGATAATCCTGCTGCTGGTCCTTAACCTGATTGCATGTTCTATCAACAGGTTTCCCGCAACCCTGAGGCTGTTCAGAATAAAGCCAAAACCCGACAGGCCAAAGTCCTTTGAAAACCTTCATGAGGACAGGGATTTTACCGCAAATGGAAATCTTGAACCGGTAACAGAAAAGGTAAAGTCGGCGCTTGAGAGCCGCTATAAAGAGATTTCCGCAAAAAATACACCGGAAGGCAACTACTTTTATATTGATAAGGGCCGGTACAGCCTTTTTGGAGTGTACCTGGTCCATCTGAGTGTCTTTTTTATCCTTGCCGGAGCTATAATAGGATCCAGGTTGGGCTTCAACGGCTATGTTAATATCCTTGAAGGCGAATCAACCGACTCGATAACCCTTCGGAAATCCCAGGCGAAAAAGTATCTTGATTTTATCGTACATTGCGATGAATTTACCATTGATTTCTATGAGAACGGCATGCCAAAGGAGTATAGAAGCAGTCTCAGGTTTTTTGTGGATAATAAAGAGGCCTACAATGGACTGCTGAGGGTAAATCATCCCATTACATTCCGGGGAATCACCTTTTACCAGGCAAGCTATGGTTCGATACCGGGAGATTCAGCCAGAATAAAGATCTTTTCATCTGACACACAGACCCTTCAGAAGCAGGAGATCAAACACGGGGTTCCTGTCTCCCTTCCTGATGGAAAGGGCGAATTTATCCTGGCCGACATAAGGGATAATTTTATGAGAATGGGGCCCGCTGTTTCCATAATAATAAGGGACTCGCAGGATGAAGCAAAACAGATATGGCTCTTCAGGGACCATGAACAAATACAAGAACAGATACCTGAGATGTTCACAGACTACCCCAGGTTTAATCCGTCGATATATAAGCCCTTCACATTCTCTCTGGAAAATATCGACCAGAAATACTATACCGGGATTCAGGTAAACAGGGACCCCGGAATAGCTTTTGTCTACGCTGGTTTTTCGATTATTATTATAGGCCTTTTTATCACATTTTTTCTGTCTCGCAGGAGAATATGGGTGAGAATTATTGATAAAAACAATACTGTTCACGTGCAGGTCGCGGGAACCTCTAATAAAAACCCGGTCGGGCTTGAACGGGAACTGGACCGGATAACAAAGCATCTCCAAAGAGAGATTTAAAAACAAGAGAATATATGTTAAATACTGCAATACTTAGCTACGTAACCTTTGTTTATTTTCTCGCCTTTCTCTTCTACCTTCTGATGATGGTGATCAGAAAAGAGGTCTTGGGTCAAATCGCAACTGTCATCACCCTGGCAGGGCTGATCGGAAACAGCGTTGGGCTGGGCATGAGGTGGATAGAATCATATAAGCTGGGAATCGGACACGCGCCCCTTTCAAATCTCTATGAATCCCTGATCTTTTTCTCATGGGCTATTATTCTGCTGTATGTTCTCATGGAATGGCGTATCAAAAACAGAAGCATCGGCACATTCGTCACTCCGCTGGCGTTTCTTTCCCTGGCATACGCATCCTTTGCCGGGAGTGTGGAAGACCATATTCAGCCACTTATACCGGCACTTCAGAGCAACTGGCTAACGTCCCATGTGATTACATGTTTTTTAGGTTACGCCGCGTTCGCGGTTTCATTCGGAATATCCCTGATGTATCTTCTTAAGGGAACAGACATGCGGGAAAAAGACAATGCCTTTATAAAGGTCATTCCGGATTCCCGCATACTTGACGAACTCAATTACCAGATGTTAATCATCGGTTTTCTCATGCTTACCATCGGCATTATCACAGGTTCTGTGTGGGCCAACTCTGCCTGGGGCAGCTACTGGAGCTGGGACCCTAAAGAGACCTGGTCCCTGATAACATGGTTTGTTTATGCTGCCATGCTCCATTCAAGGCTGATCTCAGGGTGGAAGGGTAAAAGACTCGCCATATTCTCCATAATAGGCTTCTTCTGTGTGATGTTCACATATTTTGGCGTGAATTTTCTGCTGGCCGGCTTTCACAGCTACGGATCATGATATCACTGTTTACATTTACCATTACAGGCCTTGTGCTAGGCCTGAACGGCCTTATTCCGGGCCCCCTGTTCACCCTGATAGTTGCGGAGACCCTCAGACATAATATAAGAGAGGGCATCAAGGTTGCCATCAGTCCCCTTTTTACGGATCTTCCAATAGTCCTTTTCAGTATCCTTGTGCTTTCACGCCTTGCTGAACAGCGGATTATTATGGGGATCATATCATTGGCAGGCAGCGCATTCCTTATATACCTTGCCTGTGAAAGCATCTCTTACAGTGGCGCCGAAAGGGTTGCCGGTGCAGCAAAACCCCGGTCATTAAAAAAAGGAATCATCACCAATTTCTTAAATCCCGCCCCCTACATGTTCTGGTTTTCTGTCGGGGCACCAACCTTTGTCAGGGCACTGGACAAAGGGATCTCTTCGGCCATATTTTTTATATCTGCCTTTTACATGACCCTGATCGGCTCTATGGTGATGATTGCCGAAATTTCCGGAAGATCAAGGCATTTTCTGAAAAGCAGATACTATGTCCGCCTGATCAGATTCCTGGGGATTATGCTGCTGATATTTGCGGTTATTTTTATAAGAAACGGCGCTAAGTATATGGGCTGGCTTTAGAGGAGCTAAATTTTTTACAAGACCATCAAATTTTCCCCTGTTTTGACATCAAAAAAATGCGCTCTTTCCATGTCAAAGCAGAGATCAATCAAATCCCCTTCCCCGGCAGTGTTTCGCAGGTCCAGCCTTGCCTTGAATCGCTGTTCACCAAGCTTCAGGTCCAGTTCTCTGTCATAGCCCAGAGGTTCAACAAGATCTACCTGTATATTTTCTATCTTAGTCAGTGGTGAATTTTTATCAGCAACCCGCGCGTCAATGAAAAAATCCGGTCTTATCCCCAGCAGAATATTCCTGCCCTCATCCGGTATGGAAATATTCTTTATTCTTCTGCCTTCAAACTCCAGTCTTTGCCCCTCAAACAGTATATATGAAGGATACAAACGCGCATTTAATATGTTCATGGAAGGGGCGCCTATAAAAGTGGCTACAAATATGTTGCGGGGCTTGAGAAATATATCCATGGGGCTGCCCTGCTGCTCTATGCATCCATCCCTCATTACCACGACCCTGTCCCCCAGTGTCATGGCCTCGATCTGATCATGTGTCACGTATATACTGGTTTTCGCATACTCTCTGTGAATACGCCTGATCTCGGACCGCATCTGGTTTCTGAGTTTTGCGTCAAGATTGCTTAAGGGTTCGTCAAAAAGAAACAGGTTGGCGTCACGCACAAGCGCCCTGCCCATTGCCACCCTCTGCCTCTGTCCCCCTGAAAGCTGCGCCGGTTTCCTGTCAAGCAGCCCTTCCAGCTTCAGTATGCCTGACGCCCTCTCAAGTCTCTTTTCTATCAATTCCCTGGGAGCGCCGGCCCTTTTAAGGCCGAATATAATATTTTCCCTTACATTCTTGTGAGGATAGAGCGCGTAGTTCTGAAACACCATTGCGATATTTCTCTTATGCGGTTCAATCGCATTGACCTCCTTTTCGTCTATAATAACTTCTCCGCGCGTCACATCCTCCAGCCCGGCAATAAGCCTGAGCGTGGTGCTCTTTCCGCAACCTGAAGGACCCACAAGCACAACAAACTCCCCTTCCTCCACCTGAAGGTTTATGTCGTGCAGGACCTCGTTATGTTCAAAGCTTTTATAAATGTTTTTCAATTGAACTGTGGACATGGGTTTCCTTTTGCGACCTGCTAAAATTCAAAATAGCCTGA
This sequence comes from uncultured Desulfatiglans sp., assembly GCA_964547435.1. GTDB lineage: Bacteria > Desulfobacterota > DSM-4660 > Desulfatiglandales > HGW-15 > CAZJOB01. Next base: position 4,171 of record CAZJOB010000057.1, read on the forward strand.
TTAATGTTTCAATAATTTCATATTCCAATTGAAATGGTATACGGTATAAGGTTCAAGGTTTAAGGAAAACCATACACTGTACACCGTAGACCTTATACCGTATACCGTAAACCGTATACCTTATACCTTGTCTTTATTCCTTCACCCCCCCTTCAACAAGACCTCCTGTAAGGCGGCGCATGGCAAACATAAAACATATCACCACCGGCAAAAGCGTAAGCATGGAGGCGGACATGATCCTGTCCCATATCGCGTTCTTTGACACAAAAAGCGACTGAAGCCCGAGCGGCAGTGTGTGAAAATCCTGAAACTGACTCAGATAGACAGAGGCAAAGAGGAATTCATTCCAGGCAATAATAAAGCAGTATACAAACACAGTCACTATCATTGGAACTGACAGGGGAAGAATAATAATGAATATCGTCTTTATTCTCGAACACCCGTCTATTGCCGCCGCCTCTTCAAGCGAATAGGGGATGGTCCGAAAGTAGTTGCCAAGCATATAAAGGGAAACAGGCAGGGTCTGAATAATATAGACCAGCAGGAGACTGATGACAGAACCCCATACTGTCTTTGCCAGACCGGTCTTTACGCTCATCTGGTAAAGGGGAACCAGCAACAGCACTCCTCCAACCATGTAGACAAAAAGCATCCCCCTTTGTATTATTTTTCTGCCCCTGTATCTCAGGCGGCTGAATGAATAGGCCCCGAAAACCGCGAGGCCCAGGGATATTACAGCGGCGGCAGTTGAAAGGAGAAAGGAATTTATAAAATACCTGAGAAAGGGGAATACATCGCCTGTTGACTGATATTTCTTCAGGATCTCCTTTTTGTTCTCCTTTGAAAGCAGGGGGTTGTCGAGAAGACGTTTAATGCTCTCCGGAACCTGAACCTCCTCTTTTCCTGAAAACCCCAGCAGCTCTTTATATGCCTCAAGATTTATCTTTTCCGGTATGAGGGATGGATTGCCCCAGTCATACTGATACTTTAAAGAGGTGGAAAGTATCTGAATGAACGGAAAGAGGCAGAAGATAAGCAGCAGAAAGACCAGCATGGAAAGAAGCAGATTCTGTGTGAGAGATCTTTTATTGAGCATATTCGATCACCATTTCAAGACCTTTTTCACATAAAAGAATATCAGAATAGACAGAAAGATAAACTGCACCACGGATATTGCCGCCGCATATCCCTGATCAATAATTCCTGTAAAGGCGGTATAATAGGTATAGACCGGCAGGGTCTGAACATTTGGGGCCAGAAGGAAAACCTCCTCAAATTTATTCAGGTTCCAGATCAGCCGGAGTATTACAAGCGTGCCCAGAACAAAATAGAGTTCCGGAAGCGTGACGTGGAAAAACCTGGCAACAGGCCCGCACCCGTCCATGGCAGCGGCCTCATACTGATCCCTGTTTATTGACTGGAGTTTTGAGATTATAAGAAGATATGAGATCGGGAAATTTTTCCATGTGCTGAAGATGATCACAATAAACAGGGCCGTGCCAGGGTCCCCTATAAGATTATATCTGTTATCTGTCAGACCAAGCGTCTCAACCACAACATGATTGTATATGCCGTTTACCGGATCAAAGAAAAACTGCCATCCGAATACTACCGAGATATCCGGAGCAAAATAGGGCAGAAGGATGATAGTTCTTACGAGATTGCGCAGGGGAAACTTGAGGTTCATTATGAGGGCCGCGATAAGTCCCAGTATTGTTGAACCGGCTATCGACCCCGCAAGGTATATAACAGTCGTCTGAAGAGAACTGTAAAACGCGGGTTCTTTTAGAAGCCTTTCGTAGTTTGCAATGCCCGTAAATATATTCTCGCCCGTAAGTCTCACATCAAAAAAACTGAGATAGATATTATAGAGAATGGGATATATTATCAGGGTGCCGATCACACCTATGCTGGGGGCAATCAGCTTCCAGCCCAGCCGTGATTCTTTCTGTGCGATGGATAAAGGCATAATTTACGGTGTATGGTTTACGGTATACGGTGTACGGTTTATGGTGCAGCCTTTAATGTTTTTCCGTAAACCGCAGACCGTATGCCATAAACCCTCCAGCATTATCATAATAGTCCTATAAGCACTGATTTATACAAAAGTCTTTAGATTATTTGTAAGTGACCTTCTCCATCTCCCCTTCCGCCCCCTTAAGGGCCTTTTCGGGTTCAGCGCCTTCGATAGTGACGGAGTAGATCATTCGGGGAATAATCATTCGTGAATATAGCTTTCCCGACTCAGGGAAGGATCTCCCTTCTGTTATTGTGAAACTTCCTATGCTGTCAAGCCCCCGAATTATGGACGCAACCTTTGCCCTGCCGTATCTCTTGAAAATGCCCTTTGGATCTTTCTGATACTCGGGCATGGATGCGATGTCCCTGAGCACGGGATTCATTCCGCCCGGCGCCATATGAAGAAAGGTAATATAACTGAACGTTTCGTACATGAATCCGATAAATCTTTCGACAGCCTCCTTTTCGGCCTGCCCCTGTTTTTTTGTTATGCAAAGGCCCACAATGGCCCCGTATCCCATGGGCTCCTTTCCTTTTATCGCAGTAACCACGCCGGTATTTTCCACAAGCATTGGATCAAAAGAGCCCCCCTTTAAATCGGAAAAGTGCTCGCCTGTCAGGGATTCCGCGGCCTCTTCCGCGAGGGCCAGATCATCCATAATATAGGTTGAATAGAAAAACATGGCCATCTTTCCCTGAAGGTAATAATCCCTGGCGCGCCATGACTGGGGGCCAGGCGGATTGTATTGCGCCAGTTCACGATAAAACTTCAGGGTTTCAAGGGTTTCAGACGAGTTGAAGGAGAGACTGCCCTTGGCATCAAACTCCCTCACCCCGTTTGACAGCGCTAAATGGGTGAAGCACTGTTCAGCATACACCTCCGCCTTTGTGCCAATAAGTATTCCATATTGGTTGTTCTCCGGTTTATGGAATGTTTCAGCAGCCTTCAGTATATTATTCCATGTGTCGGGCGGGTCCAGGCCCTCTTTTTCAAACCAGTCCTTTCTGTACCATATCCCCTGAACCCATCCATGATAGGGAAGCCCGCAGTATTGACCCTTATGGGGTGAGGAAAGCATTTGAAGAGCGCCCTCATAGAACCGCTTCGCGCCTATCTTCCCCAGCATTTTTGTGGCCGCAGGGACATCCATAATCCCTTCCTCTGCCAGTGCTATAATAACTTCACTGCCCGCCTCAACAATATGAGGCAGTGTGCCGGCCGCGGCGGCCACCGCGATTCTGGAGGGCATGTCGTTTTCATCCACAGGAGAAAGCCTTACTGAAATATCGGGATTTAAGGCCTGAAAGGTGTCTATGAGGAGTTGTATGGTCCTGACACGGTCCGACTGGGTCTGTATTGTCCAGAACTCTATTTCTGCCGCGGGCAGGGTATTTGTTAAGAGCAGGATAATAAGAGAGATAACCGGTGCGTATATTCTTTTTTGCATTATGCTCCTCTTGGTATTTTTGAAGAGTATAACAGGAACGAGTAAACCGCTGAATAGGAGAAAATCTATGTGTATTTTCCGGCAATATAGTTACTCAGATCCTCAATCAGCTTTTCCTTTTCCATAATTATGGATTTCAGAATATCGCCGATGGATATCAGTCCAATGAATTTATCACGGTCAAACACAGGCAGGTGCCGGACATGTTTGCCTGTTATTAAGACCATGCATTCATCGATGTTGGCTTCCGGTCTGATCTTGTACATCTTGTCGGAGGGAGTCATGATCTCTTTTACCTTTGTCTCCCTGGAGGCTTTTCCTTTAAGGATTATCTTTCTCGTATAATCTCTTTCGGAAAAAATACCGACGACCCTGCCTTTCTCATCCATAACCATCAGCGCCCCTATGTCTTTTTCTGCCAGAAGACTGAGTGCATCAAAAACAAGCGATTCAGGATTTACCGACCATACTTCCTTGACTGTCTTGCCTTCTAAAATTTCTTTTATTGTCTTCATTTCCCCCCCCCTTTAAAATATAGTGATCACTATAATTTTCTCGCGGTCTTCAACTCATTGAATATTTTATATAAAAAAATTACCTATTACAATAGTAATATATGTTCCCGGTGTCTTTAATCATAATGCCTCCCATTTTATTTTTCATTACAAACACCATGATATTTCATAAAATTGATGTTACGGCAAATACATTAGGCGCTTAAAAAAGTAAATTTATTATTCCTCAATTTTTGTGAGCCTGTACATTATTATTTACATTTTCCGAAGCTATGGTTTAAACTTGGAACATCGATCACTATAGCTTCTGCTTGTTTATTTGCTCCTGTTACTGGCTTCATGGTGTTGAGTCCATGACAAGAAATCAGTTGCCTCTACAGGCCTTTCGGGAAGACGCTAAGAAAAGCGCGGGAAAAATGTTGAGAAATGGAAAACAATCACAATAAACTGGGCACATTCGGCGGAGTATTCACCCCTTCCATACTGACAATACTGGGCGTAATCATGTTCATGCGCGCAGGTTATGTGATTGGTGAAGGGGGTATATGGGACGCGCTTTTTATCCTGCTGATTGCCAAGAGCATTACAACGCTCACAGGCCTTTCTATCTCCGCGGTTTCAACCAACACCCCTGTTTCGGGAGGAGGGGCATATTTTCTTATTTCACGGGCCCTGGGGCCTGAATTCGGCGGGGCAATCGGCATCGCCCTGTTTTTGGCACAGGCCATATCAGTGCCTTTTTATCTCCTTGGTTTTACAGAGGCCCTCGCGCGCGCCTTTCCCGGGGCTTCAGACAACTTCATGAATATCGCCATTGCCACGACAGTAATCCTGTTTATCATCTCATTTGCAGGCGCCAAAGTGGCAATTAAAACACAGTTTATCATATTGACAATACTGGGGATATCCATACTGGTCTTTTTGGGCGGGGCGCTGACACATTTCAGACTGGACATTTTTACCTCGAACCTGAATCCCGGTTACAGCTCCGGCAACATCTCCTTCTGGGGCCTGTTCGCCATATATTTCCCGGCTGCAACAGGCATTATGGCCGGAGTAAACATGTCAGGAGACTTAAAAGATCCCGGCAGGTCAATACCGCTGGGCACATTCGCCGCGATTTTCACCGGTTTATTAATATACGGCCTTCAGATATTTATTTTGGGAGGCGCGCAGACGCGTACTCAGCTTGTTCACACATCCTTTGAGATCCTTGGAGAGCAGGCCCTGTTCGGCCTTGGTTTTCTCGTAACAGCCGGAGTCTTCGCGGCCACGCTCTCAAGCGGCTTGGGATCTTTCCTCGGCGCCCCCAGGGTGCTTCAGGCCGTGGCAAGGGATAATGTAATTCCCTTCCTGGGAACATTCGGCCGCGGCTCCAAAAAGGGGGACGAGCCCCACCGGGCCCTGGTTTTCACCCTTCTGATATCCATTATTATAATAATCTGGGCGGGCAACAATCCGGATGGAAGCGCCTTCAATGTGATTGCCTCGATAGTTACAATGTTTTTTCTTTATACATATGGAATGATAAACCTCGCGGCCTTTATTGAATCATTTGCCGGGAACCCGTCTTTCAGGCCGAGATTCAGATACTATCACTGGATTTCCGCCCTGTGCGGCGGGTGCGTATGCATATTCACAGCCTTTCTTATTGATTCGTGGGCGGCCGCCATGGCCGCAGTGCTTATTATGGTCTTTTATTATTTTCTTCGCAGGCGGGTGCTCAGGGTCAATTTCGGAGATGCCAGATGGGGTTTTATCTATTCAAGACTACGAAGCAACCTGATGAAACTGGCAAAAATGCCGGTCAATCCAAAGAACTGGAGGCCTTCCATTCTTGTGCTTACAGGGGATCCGGAAGATTATATGACCATGATCATGTACGCGCTCTGGTCCGGCGCTGAGAGGGGTCTCGTTACCCTTGGGCGGGTGCTGACTGGTGATCTTCTCGATCTTGCAAAACGCCGTGAGGCGGCGATTGAACAGCTAAAACGTTTTGTAGTAAAGAACGATTTTGAGGCCCTCACAACAGTGGTGGTTTCACAAAACGTTGATGAAGGTCTTACCGCGCTTATACAGGGGCAGGCTGTGGGTCCTCTTCATCCAAACCTGGTATTTATGGGTTGGGCCTCAGATGAATCACGTTCTGCACCATTTGTAAGACATTTGAATTCCGTATATTCTCTGGGAAGAAGCCTCGTGCTGGTTAAAGACGAAGGCCTTCCTGAAAATGAGATGACACGAAGAATAGATATCTGGTGGAGAGGCAGGGACAACGGATCGCTTATGGTGCTTGTATCCCATCTTCTTATCATGAATTACGAATGGTCCCATGCAAAGATACGTCTTTTAAGGGTAATACAGAATGAAGAAGGCAGGGAGCCCGCGACCCGCGCGCTGGAAGAATTGATTGAAGCGGCAAGAATAGACGCCGATGCCCAGATCGTTGTTTCGGACGCCCCGGTCAAGGATGTCCTGCATCGTCATTCCTCGGACGCGTCGGTTGTATTTCTCGGGTTCGCAATGCCTGAAGAGGATGAGGCTGCGCTTTTTCAGTCCCGGTATGAGGAGATGCTTTCGGAACTTCCTACCACACTCCTTTTCTGCTCTTCCGGTGAAGCGGATATTCTGGCGTAGGATTTCATATGCATGGCGAACAGGGACGAAGAGACAAACGATAATAATAAGGAGGGAAAATATGAGATTCCTGATAATCGGCGGTGACGCGGCGGGCATGAGCGCTGCAAGCCGCGCGAAAAGAAACAGCCCGGACATGGAGGTGATGGTCCTTGAACAGACAATGGATGTGTCATACAGCGCCTGCGGAATGCCCTATAATATAGCTGATCCTTCAAGGGACATCGACGACCTTGTGGTCAGAAAGGCAGATGTTTTCCGCAATAAGCAGGGTATAGACCTGAGGACAGGGCACAGGGCCGAAGGCATAGATCCCTCTGCAGGGATCGTTACATGCTCCACTCCCGAAGGAAATGAACTAAGCCTTGAATATGACAGGCTGCTCATCGCAACAGGCGCTTCTCCGGTAATTCCGAATATTCAGGGCATTGATTCGCCCGGGGTGCTTGCCCTAAAAAGCCTGGGGGATGGAAGAAAGATCAAGGGCTATATAAAGGATAATAATGTCAAAAGAGCTGTAATAATAGGAATGGGGTACATTGCCCTTGAGATGTGTGAGGCCCTGAGGGCAAATGATATTGATGTGGATATGGTAAAGCCCAGACCTGCCTTTATCCCCTGGATGCACCCTGACCTGTCGGAAATGGTAAAGGATGAGGTGGAAAAAAACAGGGTAGGAATATTCGCGGGGAATGAGATCACACACATAGAAAAGGCTGAAAGCGGCCTTAAGGTGGTGTGTGAAGGCCTGGAACTGAAGTGCGATATGGTCCTGGCCGCGATCGGAGTGACTCCAAACAGCCATCTGGCTGAAAGCGCCGGGCTGTCTCTGGGGCCAAAAAGATCCATAGCCGTGGATAAGGCACTTATGACATCGGATGAGCATATTTACTCGGCCGGAGACTGCGCCGACGCTTTTCACGTGGTAACCGGCAAAAGAACATACATTCCCCTTGCCCTTCGGGCCAACAGGGCGGGCTGGGCCGTGGCGGATAATGTCACGGGAAACAGGACCGAACTTGATGGAATAGCGGGCACCGCGGTATTCAAGGTCTTTGACCTCGAAGTGGCCCGAACCGGTCTGAGCATGGACGAGGCGCAAAAGGCAGGGTTTGACCCCGCGGAGGCTATGATAAAATCCTCGAGCCGGGCCCATTCTTTTTCAGGAGGAAAAGATATCCGGGTTCAGATGGTTGGGGACAGGAAAAGCGGCAGGCTCCTGGGAGTCCAGATGGTGGGAGGGGAGGGTGTTGCCCACAGAATAAACGCGCCTGCGGTTGCCCTTCACCAAAAAATGACAATAGAAGAGTTCAGCCAGTGCGACCTGGCCTATGCCCCTCCCTTCGGGCCGACATGGGATCCGGTTTTGACCGCAGCGATTCAGTTGATGAAACAGATATGTCTTTGACAGATTTCGGTGTATCACCTAAAGTCTGCCTTAAAAAAATATGCACAGGGTTAAAATGAAATTCCGAATTAGATTCAGGCCCTTTCTCTGCCTGCTTGCACTCTGCTTCATGGCATTATTCGCTAGCGCGTGCACTTTTTTGCCTTATCAGGAAAACACCAGCGGTAAGGCGCCGGATTCCTTTTCCCCTTTTATCTGGAAAACGACCATCAATGATTCAACATTTTATCTTGTCGGATCAGTGCATTTCGGGAAAAAGGAATACTACCCTCTTCCTGACCAGTATATGCACTGTTATGAAAGATCGGACGCAGTCATTATGGAGGTGGAAGACGATCTGAGAAAAATGAGGAAAAAAGTGCTGGCCTATGCCGAAAAGATTCAGCTTCCTAAAGGACAGTGCTTTCGAAATCATCTCGATTCTCACACAACAGATAAGATCCTGAAAATTATTTCCGGGCGGGAATTCAGAAAATATGACTGTTACAATGCAGCCATGTTAAGGCTTATCCTTCAAGGCAGGAAAATGAAACAGCTCGGGTTTGACACCTCATTCGGAGTAGACATGTTTTTTCAAAGGCGCGCCCTGAAGGACAAAAAACAGATTACAGGACTGGAAGACCTGGAGGATCAGTTGAGTCTCTTTTATTCGGATGAACCCATAGAAGCACAGGTAAACATCATCAAGCAGTATGTGGACGCCATTGAGGCGCAGGCTCAGGCTGAAGGCCGTATGGTGGAGGCATACTTTTCCCGGGATGCACAGGTTTTTGAAAAGGCCTTTTTATCCATGTATGATCCGGAAAACTCCGATATTAAAATCAGTTATGACCTTGCCTTTACAAAAAGAAACCAAAAGTGGGTTGAAAAACTGGAAGAGATTTCCTTAAAAGGCGAAAAGACCTATATGGTTATAGCCGGTGCAGGTCATTTCTTCGGCCCGAATAATATTCGGTTTCTTCTTGATAAGAAAGGCTATAAAGTCGTAAGTTTTGCCAAAGACACTGTTGAAAATCTTTAATGGCGCGGAACTATATGATTGCTTTCAAGAAACATACTTTTATTCGTTCTAATCTTTTCGGAATTATTCTTCTGTTTTTTTCCCTTTTTCTATTATCCGCATGCGCTCACAGGGCGCCTTCGGAATCATGGAAATTACACTACAGCCATCTAAATCAGCCGCTTCCTGAAAAAGACACCATCACTGAGACAGATTACTATATCGTCTTTCTGGTCGCGGCATATCACCTGGATTACTGGGATAACAGGAATCTGCTGCGTTCACTTATACAATACAGCAGAAAAAAGGAGAGCATCGGGCATTCATGGATATATCTGAAGGGGATAAAGGATGGCAGGCCCTTTGTCCTGGAGGGCATACTGCTGCAAGTATGCCGCCAGCGCCCTGGC
>CAZJOB010000058.1:0-10489 GCA_964547435.1 uncultured Desulfatiglans sp.
TTCAGCCAGGCGATCATGTCGCAATGAGCTATATATCCTGCGGCGCCTGTGATCCCTGCATAAAAGGTCATCCGACACATTGTGACAATTTTTTCCCCTTCAATTTCTTCGGAACCCGCCCTGACGGCAGCACATATATGAAACAGGGCAACAAGACAATATATGGATCCTTTTTTGGTCAATCTTCATTTGCGACCTACGCGCTTGCATCGGAGCGCAATGTTGTAAAAATGCCTAAAGACGTTCCGCTTGAGATGCTCGGACCTCTGGGGTGCGCACTTCAGACCGGTGTGGGCGGAGTATTCTATTCACTTGAGGTTAAACCCGGTTCGTCAATAGCCATATTCGGCGGAACAGGTTCGGTTGGCGTGAGTGCGATCATGGCGGCAGTTGTTTGTGGCGCTACCAAAATAATTGTTATAAGCAGAAACGATGAAAAGATGAAAAACACTAAGCAGTTCGGCGCCACGCATTTTGTCAATTCAGGAAAATGCGACCCTGTAGCAGAGATTCAGAAGATCACTGGAGGCGGTGCGGATTACAGTCTTGAATGTACTGCAATTCCTGAAATCTTGAGCCAGGCCCTTGACTGCCTCCGCATGGGAGGCAAATGCGGGCTTATTGGCGCTGCCCCTATGGGTGTCAGAGCAAGCCTTGATATGCAGAGCATGCTTAATGGGCGCACAATCACGGGTATTGTTGAAGGCGACGCCATATCAGACATTCTACTGCCCAAGCTGATTGAACTCTACAAACAGGGCAGAATGCCTTTTGACAAGATGATAAAGTACTATTCATTTGAGAATATCAATGATGCGGTAGCGGATGTTGAAAAAGGAAAGGCGTTAAAGGCCGTTTTAAAGTTCTAGTTCCCGACAAGTTGCCCCGCTAAAATAATTGGCGCGGTATCATCGGTTGCATAACGATTGTGAGCATCACTAAATAAAAAGGGGCGGGATTTAATCCCGCCCCTTTTTATTTTAAAACAGATCAGCCGCCGTGAACGGCCTGAAAAATCCTGATTCTGCCCCCATCTCTTATGGGGTCTTCCTGTTTCAATAACCTGCTGTCCAGGGAAACTGCGGCCTTCCATTCTTCCGGTATCTTGAGATGATCCAGAAGATCCCGGACGCTGGATCCATCAGGCAGCTCTATATCAACACCATCAGGAGCATAAAATTCCGGGATCTTTTTTCCAAGGACGCCATATAACTCGACTTTGATCTTCATCTTTTCTTAATTAAGAAAACTAAATGTGCTGTCTATCTCTTCCTCTGTAAAAGGGAACACCACGTTATGAGGAGGCAGTGGTTCTTTATAGAAGAACTCAGGCAGCCTGTCATCCTTTTTGGTCAGACCTGCCTTTTTATTGAACTCCCTTTCAGCCTTTAGAATTCGAATGCCCAGGTTGCGGAAGTCATCCCTGGTCCAGTTTGAACCAAGCCTTGCATTAACCAGTTTCACAAACAACTCATTTGCCTCAGGCGCCTGGGCCGAATACATGGCAAACAGGCAGAGACCCATACTGTCGGAAGCTGCGCAGAAGATCTGGTTTTCTCTGGAATTTTCAATCTGCCCCTCTTTTTTCAGGGGATCAAGCACATGCCCCAGATACATGGCTACCATGTTTCCGGATGTGTGGTCCCCACCCATAGTAGATGTTGAAAAAGTTATACCGTTTCCGATCATTCCCCTGGGATCATAGGCCGCTATACTCTGATTTTTTACCGCCGCGATCCTTGGGTTGTTAAAATGTTTACCTACGGCAGAAGGTCCGTTGCCAAATATTTTACCCATCTCGGAACCCTTTGCGATCTCTTCCATTATTTCAATAGGCGCCTCTTTATCTCCGAATTTTCTATATCCTGAGTCCATTGCCACGGCAATCGCCACACCGGTGTTCATGGTATCAAGGCCAATATCATCACACAGAAAATCAAGCCGTGCGATAGTGTCAAGATCATCTATGCCGGTCATTCCTCCCATGGACCAGACTGTCTCATATTCAACAGCGCTTGAAACATAATTGCCGTCCTTGTCATTAAAGACATTTGAACACCGGATGATGCACTGTGAACAACCGATGTGGCCGACCTGACCGCCACGTTCCTTTATTGTATTTGCAAGGGCCTCGCCGCTTATCTTCTGCCATCCTTCAAATTCACCCTTTGTGGCGTTATAACATGGGAACGCTCCCATCAGATTGACAGGCGCTACCAGGGCCGGAGTTCCAAAGGCAGGAAGAAGTTCACCCTCAAAGGGATTCGCCTTAACCAGTTTGGCAAACTCTTTTGATGCCGCACTGAAAGTATCCTTGTCAACTACCGGATCGGCCTTTTTCCCCCCCTGAGGAACAATAACCGCCTTTAATCCTTTCGCGCCCATTACAGCGCCCAGGCCCCCTCTTCCCGCTGCCCTGCAGGGGTGTTTGTCTACATCAGTGCACTGAATAGAGGCTGATTTCATTCCGTATTCCCCGGCAGGTCCTATACAGAGGATCGCATTTTTATCTCCGTATTTTGCAAAGAGTTTTTCTGCGAGCGCATAGGTCCTCATGCCCTTGTATTCCGCTGCGCTGATCAATTCGGCGTTGCCTTCGAGATCCAGCTTAAGAATGCTCAAATCCCCTTCATCCGCCTTGCCGTCCACGATTATCGCGGCAATGCCCAGTTTGCCAAGCGCCGCCCCTGCCGTACCGCCTGTGTTGGATTCCTTAATGCCTCCGGTCAAAGGGCTTTTTGCTCCTATTGAAACCCTGCTTGAATTGAACATCGTTGTGCCGCAGAAAATGCCCGTAGCAAAAATGAGTTTATTATCAGGGCCCAGCGGATCACAGTCAGCCGGGACTTCTTTATTTATCATAATTGAAGTCAACCCCCTGCCGCCAACACCTTTATACTCATCAGGCATACCTTCTACATTTACTGTTTTACTGCTCATATCAACTTTGATAAAATTCATAATCATGACCCCCTGTAAAGTATTTGATTAATGCTTATTATTTTTGATTTAGTATAAGGAGTCGAAAATATCATGTCAAGAAATAACAGGTCGTTAAAAGGCATTTTATATTTTAAATTCAACTAGGTAGATCATTTATGACATAAGGTGTTATGAGGGTGCTTCAAAAAAAATAATCATCCTTTTCCAAAAACGGTTCGCACTGGCAGCAAATAGCGGTATAAGGATAATAACGGTATAAGGTTTATGGTATAAGGTATACGGTAAAAACATAAGAATCCGTAAAGACCGGGATTCTTCACGGAATGACCGAACTCGTTTCAGTGAGACTTGGATACATTTAACTCGATACGATGGCGTGCAACATACTTAGTCAATCACTTACTATGAAGGATACATATTGCAAAAAACAGGATCCCGTCTGCACGCCTGAAAGGCTGCTCTTTCGGCAGAACGCAAATGCCCTTCGGTCATGAAGTGAAGAGCGCCGGGGCCTCTTTGGTCTACACGTGCAACCGGTTTTGCGTCTGTTAAACCTGGTGGACGCCGCCCCTGCGATTAATTGGGCTGTCAAATTTATCCAAAGATCATGAAGCGCATAAAGAGGGTCCGGGGTTCTTCACGGAATGACCGAACTCGTTTCAGTGAGACTTGGATACATTTAACTAGATACGATGGCGTGCAGCATACTTAGTCAATCACTTACTATGAAGGATACATATTGCAAAAAACAGGATCCCGTCTGCACGCCTGAAAGGCTGCTCTTTCGGCAGAACGCAAATGCCCTTCGGTCATGAAGTGAAGAGCGCCAGGGCCTCTTTGGTCTCCACGTGCAGATGATTCCGTGCATGCTGCTTAAATTGATGGACAAGGACTGATTATTCCATATTTTCATCAAATATATTGCTGCGATCAAGGTCCATCCAGTATTGAACAGACAGCCTTCTGACATGATCAAAATACGCGGCGTTCATTCCTCCGTATTTTTTAACCAGTTCCGACAGGTCCTTCTTCACCTTTTCCCATACGGTATTTTTAAGGGTTAATCTGAGTCTGATATTGTTGTACACAAATATCGCCGAAGGAGAAGACTCTTTATCAAGCACCCTGATGGCGCCGCGTCCCAGGCTGGCGCCGGTTGATACCTGAAGCCCGTCATTCATGCAGCTTAGAGGCGGGTTGCTGCCCGCGTGTGAGATAATCTCCAGCGTGTCAAACGGCGCTTCAAGGATCTCTCTGGCCCTGACACCCATCTTTGCCCCTATTATAGAATATATGCCAAGGTGCCTGTGGAATTCATTTGTAAGCAAACACGCCTTCCACTCCTCCATGCCATATTTTTTTATTATGCGATCGACATAGGGACCTACATCTTTCTGAAACATCTCCGGGTCTCTTGGAAAATCATTCAGCATAACTGATTGCCGGGGACTCAGATGGTGGTCGGAAGCAAAGCCCAGTGCCTGTAGATAAGCCTGTTCCACCCCTTCTCTGTTTATACCGGAAAGTGACATCACCTTTCCGCGACCGGGCATAAGGGAAAAGGTGAAGAGTGAAGGATCATTAAAATAGATGATCGTCATCTCATCCCATATATAAAAATGATCCTGATCCAGCAGTCTTCTGATATCATCGTTTTCGTGAATCTTCTCAACAAGCGATGACGCGGGCGTCTTTAATCCATTTATTCTGCCGTAAAGGTCCCTGTTAAAAGGCAGGAGATCTTCCTCCGGAAGAATAATAGAGTATATTCTGATGCCCGAATCAAATACAGCGCGCGCAGCCTCAGGGTCTCTGAGGCTGTTCCAGCCGGGATTTTTATCGTCCGGATGCCCTCCGTAGAATATCAGGAAAGATATCATGTCTTTAATCTCCGGCTCTATCTTAAGCGCCTGCGCCAGATTTGTGAGGGGACCCAGGCAGAGATAGATAAAAGAATCATTCGTAGATCTTATCTTTCTGACAATCTCTTCAGGCGCGGATTTTTTCTTTTCATTTACAGATGAAATTTCTTCCATTCCCGGTATTTTAATGTCTCTCATCAGGTTTCTGATTTCGGGGGCCGGCTTATTCAGCTTAATTCCCTCAACAACCTGCGTGTCGCTGCTGTTGAAATATTTAAGAATGGCCTTCAGATTCCTCACTCCCTCCTGCGGCGGTCTGACGCCGTCAGAAACCACATAAAGAGGCGCCTGCATTATCTCTGAATTAAGAAGCATGGCAATTGCCCTTATATCGTCCAGAGCCATATCCGTATCTACTATTACAGGCACAGAGACTCCATGCCCCCATGCCTGGGACTCCAGCATCAACATTAAGAAAAACAAGCACACTATTTTTTTAATTACTCCAATCATTTTTTCCTGATCCTCTTTTCACTTTTCACTTTTCACTTTTTACTTTTTACTATTTACTATTTACTATTTACTTTTTACTTTTCACTTTTTACTCTTCACTATTCACCATCCTGTCTCCCGACTTCTATCTTCTCAACCTCTCAACCTCTTAACTTCTTAACCTTGAAGACCCTGACCTCTTTTTACCGATTCCTCGGCACTCTCATCGAAACTTCACATCAAGTCCCAGCATACAACTTATTCCCTGCATTGGATAGCCCTTTTTCTGCTCATAGTCCGTATCAGTAAGGTTTTCTCCGGCCAGATATATCTGCATGTCCATATTAGTATCGGGGATGATAAAATTGTATGAAAGTTTTCCATTAAACAGAAGGTAAGAGCCGACCTGGTCAACATTTACTGTCCCCTTCTGACGGCCCCTTGAAGTCACATACTGGCTATCCACATAAAGTGAGTCAAGGCTTAATTGAAAATTATCAAGAAACACCCAGTTTACACCTGCACTGAAGGTCCATTCAGGGGAATAGGGGAAATCAGCGGGTTCGGTATCCAGCCATGTAAAACCGCCAAAGAGAGAAAGGCTGGATGAAGGAGCAACTGTTAAGGTGCTCTCGACCCCCTTGTGACGATATTCATCGATATTCGTCAGCACAGGAGGAAAAGGAGGAGGAGGCGATACCACTATACGGTCCTTTCCCTTATCGTAAAACCAGGTAAGATCCACGGTCCATAACTTGTTAAAGGAATGGGCAATGCCTGCTTCAAAGTGATCCAGTTTTTCCGCCCTGAGTTCCAGCCATCTGTTATCGCCCGGAAGCCAGAGCGTTTCCTGAACCTTTGTATAAATCCCGGGGTAATTTATACCCCTGGCATAGGAAAAATGAAGACTGGTATCAGTATTGCCCATAATAAGACCGGCCTGAGGGGCTGTTTCACTTTTGAATCTGTTATGGCCAACATACCTTACGCCTATTGAAGGGATTACATGAAAACCCTCCTTTTCACCAAACATATGACTCAGGGCAGCATATGGCGATGTTAACCGGAAGGTCTCATCAGGGAAGCTGCTGTCACCTGCCAGGGGATCAAGAAATTGCGCCTCTCCGCTGATATAGTCAAGGTCAAAACCGATAATCAGTTCACCATTTTCCCATGGATTAAATATCTCACGAGCTCTCATCCCGTAATTCTGGTAATCGGTCAGCGTATCTGTACCGGGTATTCCGGCCTGATCCACCCAGTCGATATCCCCCCTGTCTCGATAAAATTTGATATAACCGGTTCCCCATTCATGACTGTTGTTAATTGTAGCTACAACGAAATAGTCCTCAATGTTAAACCTGCCGTCCGAAGGCACTGATCCGTCGGCAGGACCGGGATCATCCGCCCAGTTATTCGTATGTATAAATGTAAGGTCAGCATTCCACGCTTCGGTGAGTTCATAGCCAAGATGTAAAAAAATATCTGTCAGCTCTCCATCCGAGTTTTCCCTGTGGCCGTCTGAACTTCTGTACCCTCCGAGGAGATAATAATCAAACCTTTCCAGCTTCCCTCCATGTTCCATGGCGCCGGTTATTGTATTGTTTGAACCGTATGAACTATGTATAGCCGTTCTGAATCCTTCATCCGCCAACCTTTTTGTCTGAATATCCACAACTCCGAATGCCATGTTGCCGAAGAGCACCGGCTGAGCGCCCTTATAGACTTTAATATTATCGACAATGTCCACATTTAATACATCCATAACCGGATGAGTCCATACACTGACAAATTTGGGTATGCCGTCAATAAGGGTCTGGATTTCAGCTCCCGGCCTGGAACTCCCATGTCCCCTTATGAAGATAGCGCCCCCTTCTCCCCCGCCAAAACTGCCGACAGGATTGTGTCTTGATATGACAACGCCAGGAACCCTTCGCAGAGCGGAAGTGAGGTCCACGGCATTGAGATCCGAGATCTGTTCCTCGGAAACAAGCGTAATCTGGCTGCCAAGCCTGTTTATTTCATTGCCCTCAATTACCGGTGCGGAGACGATTATTTCATCCAGCTCATAGACCTCTTTTTCAGTGGATTTATCCTCTCCAAGGGCGTTCTGATTCAGAAAAAATACAAGAAAAACAGCAGTTACAGAGATAATACGCGACAGGTTATACATCTTTTTACTCCTGAAATAAAAAAAGCCGGGAACTCTCAACCGGCTTCCTGCCGGTCAAACCTTCCTGGCTTATATATAAAATTCTATTGATTTTTATTTTGTTATTTATAGCGTAATTTCATATTACGCGTTTAGTTGCTACCTTTTTATTAGAATAATCATACTTTGTCAAGCCTGAAATAAACAAGAATTAAGTTGAAAAAAATACAAAATTTTGTTTTAATAGCCGTCACTGAACACATGTATAAGATCAACACTGGCATCTCTTTTAAAAAACATGAATAGGCCGAATCTTAAAATATTTCTTAACCTTGTTAAAAGGAGATAACATGTCAAAGAAAATATTTTACCAGGCATTAATCATCATCTCTTTATTCCTGTTTTATTGCCCTTTGATATCAGCAACACCCTCTGACTGTGAAACATGCCATATAAAATTCACACCTGAACAGGTCAAAGACTTCAACCGCGGCATCATGTCCGAAACAATGAACTGTATTGATTGCCACGGTGATCGGCATAAAGGCAATGATGACATCGCTGATGCCGAACTTCCCACAATAGCAACATGTGAGGCATGTCATTCGGAGCAGTCGGATCAATATCTTTCAGGAAAACACGCGCTGGGATTGGTTGCTCTTGAGGCCATGCCCTATACCCACATGCAGCCTAAGTCATTCATTGAAGGACAGAAAGGCTGCGGAGGATGCCACACTCTTGGTCTGAGAGACCAGGATTCCAGAAATACGGAAAACCGGAAATACTATAAATACGGGATGGACTGCCAGAACTGTCACACCCGTCACGCCTTTTCAAAACAGGAGGCAGCGGAACCCGAGGCCTGTATGACATGTCACATGGGTTTTGATCATGCCCAGTGGGAGATGTATTCCGGCGCCAAACACGGCGTCACCTATCTCATGAACCGCATCATTGATCCGAAAAATAAAGACCGGGCCCCGAAATGTCAGACATGCCACATGCCTGCCGGCAATCACAGGGTATTTTCCGCGTGGGGATTTCTCGCGGTCAGGCTTCCTGAAGAGGACGAAGAGTGG
Organism: uncultured Desulfatiglans sp.; assembly: GCA_964547435.1. GTDB lineage: Bacteria > Desulfobacterota > DSM-4660 > Desulfatiglandales > HGW-15 > CAZJOB01. Next base: position 8,529 of record CAZJOB010000058.1, read on the forward strand.
ATGGGATACCGTGCCACTATTCTCAAGGGTCTCGGCGTCCTTGACCCTGATGGCAATCCCACTCCGAGACTGGACATTGTCAAGGCAGGAAAGGTGGCGCGTCTTTCCAAAGAGGAATTCGACGCAGAGAGAAAGCGTTTTACCGATATCTGTATGCAGTGCCACTCCCCCGGTTTTGTGAACCAGAACATGAAAAACGCGGATATGATGGTAAAGGAGGCTGATAAACTCTTTGCTGAAGCAATCGATATTGTTGCAGGCCTGTATAAGGACAATATCATTGAGCCGAAAAAGGATCAGGCAAAATATCCCGATCTGTTAACCTTCTATGATGTAAATACCAAGATCGAGCAGATATTGTATGAGATGTTCATGGATCACCGCATGAAGACATTCCAGGGGGCATTTCACCTGAACTATGATTATTCCACCTGGTATGGTTACGCAAAGTTGAAAAAAGACCTGACAGAGATAAGGGAAATAGCAAATGAAATGAGGATGAAAAAGTCAGGGAAGATACAGGAAAAATAATAAAGACTTCTATGTTAATTAGTGCCCATCCGGAAAAAGCAAAACCCTGGATGAAGCTTTTCCCGCCATAGTTGCAAACGAAGGCGGATCAGCGGTCAGCATCCTTTCGCGCCATGCGCCTTGCGCCATGCGCCATGCGCCTTGCGCCATAATTCACACATCCCTTTGCCTTGGCTGCCTGTAGAAATTATTTTTGGACGGGTATAATTTTAAATGTCATCCTACTGCCTCGCTGTTTTTCCTCCATCCTGGCAGATAATCTGGCCGGTGATATAACTCCCGGCGCCGGATGCCAGTAAAAGCACCAGCCCGGCCATCTCCTCTGCCTCTGCCTGCCTTCCCATGGGCACAAAGGCGGCGCAGAATTCATCAATCTCCCGTTCAATCTTTATTTTTTCCTCTTCTGTCTTACCTGCCCTGCCTATCTCAGACCTGTGCATACCCGGCGCTATCGCGTTGATACGAATATTATCCTTTGCGTAATGCATGGCAGCCGATTGCGTGAGATTATTTATACCGGCCTTCGAGGCCCCATATGCCGCGCTGCCGATCTCAGGGACCTCGGCCCTCAGACTCGCGACAGAAGAGATATTTATAATGGAGCCTCCTTTATTCTCAAGCATATATGGAATAGTGTATTTCATGCACAGGAATGTCCCTCTCAGGTTTACGTTGATAATAAATTCCCAATCTTTCGTGTCAATTTCATGAATCCTTTCCGGCCCCGCAGCAGTACCGGCGTTATTTACAAGGATGTCAATCCTGCCGAATTCCCTTACTGCATCATCCACCATCTTTTTTATATCCTCTTCGGATGACATGTCCGCCTTTATTGGCAATGCCCTTCTGCCAAAGGAACGCACTTTATCAATCGTTACCTCACATGCCCTCATATCGCGACCCGCACAGGCGACATCCGCGCCGTATTCAGCCAGTGTGACGGCTATAGCCCTTCCTATGCCACGGCTGGCGCCGGTTACCAGCGCGATTTTGTCTGAAAGGTCAAAGATTCCATAATCGGTCATTTAATTCTCCATTCCTAAAATTTAAATGCACTGTTCAGCAGATTGCTTGCTATTATCAGGTTTACTGACCCTCTGCCTGTTTACTCTCTTCCCATGTTTTTTCATATGCGTTCATTCCCAGCTTAAGGGTGATCACGCCGAGAATGGAAGCAATAATGCCAACTATAACCGCTGAGGATCTGACCATCAGATCATCGGCAAAAATATATGTAGTGAGAAAGCCGACTGCTGAAATGCCTGCTGTCATTGACACCAGGTTCAGTATAAGAAAACATATAGCCGTAACCTGCCCCCGCATCTCATTGGGAGTGATGGTCTGCAATGATGCCGGTCCAAGACTTGCTGAGACGCCTCCGAAGAAAAGAACCCATCCGACACACCCAAGCACCCAGAAGGGCTTATCTA
>CAZJOB010000058.1:10501-12142 GCA_964547435.1 uncultured Desulfatiglans sp.
CGTATGCGCCAGGATAAGTGGTATCAGGACAAGTGTCTCAGCCGTCATCATAAGTTTAATATAGACCGCCTTTTTGCCTTCTCCGATATACCGGTTCGCCAGCCATCCGGCCAGAAGCAGGCCCAATGTGCCGAAAATGAAGACTGTGCCTCCCATATAAGGGCCTATTGTTGCATTATCCCATGCATACCGCCGTGAAAACCACGGCACTATCCAGCCAAGTATAGCCCCATTTGTCATGGCGCCGAAGGTAGTGCCTCCGATTATTGATCCATAGGTCTTCCAGTTCCTGAAAAGATATTTCAAAGTGGCGCCAAAATCCGCCGCGCCTCTCTGCTCCTTACGCTCCGGTTCTCTTACAGTAATCATCGCCAGAACAAATATTATACCGGGCAGACCCACCAGCACAAAGGAAAGCTGCCATGGCTGCACATACCCCAGCAGAAAGATCTCTCTGGGGCCGCTGTTCAGGGCAAACTGGGTGACCAGGCCGCCCGATACATGGGCGACCAGAGAACCCAGCATAATGCCGCCGGAAAACACATTAAGGGGAAGGCTGCGTTTTTCCGGAGGAAAATAATCCGCTATAAGAGAATAGGCACAGGGGACGAGACAGGCCTCGCCAATACCCACTCCCATCATGGCGAAAAACAGTTCCCAGAAGGTATCTGCCTTGCCGCAGAGGATAGTCATACCGCTCCACAGGGCAATGCCCACTGCAAGCTGGCCGCGGCGTGACCGTGAATCGGCAAGCCTGCCGAGCGGAATTCCCATTATGGAAAATAAGGCGGTAAATGACAGACCGCTCACAAGACTGAACTGAAAATCATTGATATTAAGGTGAGTCCTAATAGGATCAACCAGATAGGTGATGATCGACCTGTCAACAAATGCCAGGGTATAGGCCAGATACAGCACGATTACAACATACCATGCATACCCTGCCTGAGGATATGCGGGTGTAACTCCGGTAGATCCTGTTTTCATTGAACCTGCGCTATTATTCATAAAGTTCGATGCCTCCCCGCGTGGATTGTTAGCAAATCAGACGGCGACAGACCTGATTCTCAGATTGAACTATCAAAAAGCCTGTTTTTGGAAAATGAAGTATAGATACTTTAAGGTTGCGTGTCAAAAAAATAAAAAGAAACTACCCTCCCCTGGAGAGCAGCCCGCCGTCATGCAGGCAGACAACGCCGGTTATGTGGTTTCCTGCCGGAGAGGCCAGAAAAACACAGTATGCCCCTATCTCAATAGGTTCGCCGAAACGATGGCATGGCGTCTCTTTTGCGATGAATTCCTTCGCGCTTTCAGGAAGATCCGCGTCTAAATCCGAATGAAAAGGCCCCGGGGCAATGCAGTTCACGCGTATGCCGTCAGCACCGAGTTCCTGGGCAAGATAGCGTGTAAAATGATCGAGCGCTGCCTTTGAAGCGTGATATGGCGCATTAGGATGGCTCATGGCATCACCGATGGACTGACCCCCAAGAGATGAAATATTGATTATCCTGCCCCCAAGACCGGCTTTGCGCATACGCGGGGCAATAGCATAAATCATGTTTGCGACACCGTGAAGGTTGGTATCAATTACCCTGTGCCATTCATGCATATCTTTGTCTTTCAGAAATTCGATATTGGTTG
>CAZJOB010000058.1:12152-13570 GCA_964547435.1 uncultured Desulfatiglans sp.
ACCAGCACGTCAACATGATCAAAAAAGGAGTAAACCTTTTCAACGGCTGAAGCGACGCTTTTCCTGTCCGATATGTCGCATTTAAAACAGTTGTACATTCCTTCGTACTGCTGAAACCCTTCTGCGACCTGTGCACCCTTTTCAGCATTTCTGCACAGTATGACAACATTGGCCCCGCTCTGAGCAAATGCGGTGCTTATACCGAGACCGATTCCCCGGTTGCCCCCGGTTACAACAACATTTTTTCCCTTTACGCTGAATGCATCCTTCATACTGTCGATCGGCGGTGTTATATGCATGTATTTACCTCCTGATGTTTGATTTGCATAAACTAATAAAACAAACGCATAAAATTATCAAACTGTATATTTATTCTCCTCCTGAACAGGCTCTAACTGTGAGATTGAGAAAATTGCCAGACAATTATCTGCAGCATTGCCCGATGCCTTTCACCCTGAGCGAAGCGAAGGGTCTCTATTTTATGACCAGTCACAAATAGTCTTCATCCTGTATTCCCAACAGCTTATAGCCTAACAGCCATCAGCCCGCTTTCCCCTCAGCCTTCAGCCTAATAGCCTTCAGCCTATTTAAAAAACTCCCCTTGATTAATCCAAATTAAAAGAGTAATGAAAAATATAAAACAAGATTCAACTATATAAATCCTCGACAAAAAGGATAGTTATGGCACAATAAAGCAATAAACCCTGTTTCTCAGATTGAGACCGGGGTTTTATTTTTATGCTATGTGCTATTTTCTCAATGCTCTTTGCTATTATCTGGGGTTTTGTGTTTTATGGATGCCATTAGAAAATCGGGTGTCCGCTCCAAATCGAGGCAAATTGTCAAGAGTCAAGACGCGACACCTATTTTTTAAAAATAAGGAAAAGGGAAGCATCCATATTAGCATTCTCCACTTATTGACATATGAATGCCGAATGTCCTATTATATAGACCCTTATTAAAGGAGTTTATAATGACAGAAAAGCATAAAATGACACTCGAAATCCCCGATAATATATACGCAGGGATATTAGCATTCAGCCGGAACAATAATATAAAAGATTCAGGTGAAGCAGTAATGGAACTGGTTAAACATGCGCTTAATCTCCCACCGTATTTCAAGAATTTTGATTGGGAAAGAGCCGAACAAGAAGCTGATGATGAAATAAGTTCGGGCACTCTTATGGAATTTTCAGATGTGGACTCATTTCTTAATGAGCTGAATTCGTGAGAATCCTTAGAACCAATTATTTTAAAAAAGACTTCACGCAGCTTCCTGTTGAAGTGCAGGAACTGTTCAATAAAAAACTCCGCATTTTTATGAAAAATATCCGCCATCCCTCACTCCGTGTAAAAAAGATGAAGGGGTATATAAACCGCTGGGAAGCCAGTATAAATATGTTCTATCGATTTACCTT
>CAZJOB010000059.1:0-13447 GCA_964547435.1 uncultured Desulfatiglans sp.
CAAAGGTGACATTTTTACTTCTCAGAGATCAAGTGTTCTGAACTTTGAACGGTTGGAGCGTTTAAATATTTTCAGCAAATCAATAATAGCCTTTGCGTCTATGCATGTTTGCAACAATTTAAATTGTTCAGGCTTAAGCCCATATGCTGATTCTGTTTTCCCTTTAGTTAGTCCTGACTTAGTCCCTACTTGGTCCTTACTTAGGCCCTGCTTAGTCCCTGACTCGGCCTTTACTCGGCCCTGACTCAGCCCTTTTCCTGTTTTCAGCTTGGTGCCTTTTTTAATAAACTGCACCTGGAAGGAGTGCCCTACTTCCTGAAGAATAAGCTCCAATTCTGGGTATTCCCTGATATATTCTCTCATCTTCTGGAATCCGATTCCCCATCCTTCAATAAGTGTCATATCCTTGAATATCGGAGCAATGACGCGGTTTCGGATCTCACTTCTTCCTGTGCCAAGCTCATTAAATGACAAAAGATCAGGGAGTGGTCCGGGACTTGTTATCTCAAGCATATCATCATATATGGCCACCTTGATATCACTGCCAAGGATGGAATAATCCCTGTGAATAACAGCATTTATAACTGCCTCCCTTACTGCCTCAATCGGGTATTCCCATCGGTCTTCACGATAGATTTCTCCTATTGTCGAACCAAGGGCTATGTTTTTTTTGATGAATGTTATGCACGGTTCTATGGCTGCAAATAGGGGCTCCTCGATAGTCAATTGATCCAGAAACACATTTTTATTTGAACCCTTGAACCTGGCGCATTCGATCTTGGCATATGGGAAGTATTGCTTCTTAGCAGGAGAATCGGACAAAAGGATGGCTGCATTCCTTGGATATGTCTTATCCCTTTCTGTATACAACAATCCTTTGTTTTTTAAAATATCACCCTTTATTTCCTTATTGGACTTTTCTTTAAATTCTTTTTTGAATCGTGAAAAATCAAGGTCATTAATATTGAGATCATAGACAGGCAACGAATCAAAAGAGATTCTCCTCTTCTGCCTTTCAAGCTCTTCAATCATTTCAACTGATGCTTTTCTGTTTGTTGATCCTACGCGAATATACGTTCCTTCGTGTTTCCCTGCATGCTTCAAATAATAAGGATTATGGGACGACCTTAAAATATAAACATCCGCCTATTCCAGTTGCCTATTTACATGGTCTTCTACCTATGTTCACTTCATATTTTCATGTACGTTATTTACCTCACAATTGTAAATTCCCATGATCATCATATTTGAATTGATCGAAATATGCGACCTCCCAATAATGTCCATCAGGATCGGAAAAATAACCATGAAAACCACCCCAAAAAGCATCTTGAGCTGGTTTCACAATCTTGCCACCTGGAAATCATAGGTGTCGCGTCTTCACTCTTGACAGAATTTAATCCGCCCGAGGCAGACATGTAATCACAAATCAAAAACAACTGGACTCTCCGATTTTCACCTTCGCCAAGTATTTATGTTGGGTTAAGCGAAGCAACCCAACCAATCTGTCTCAATTGCCGGCATATTCAGATCCTCGCATAAAACCTGATGCAAATGTTTTTTTCAAAGGACCCAGGATAGTTTCAAGGTCGGTTTCAATAATTCTTTTCACATCTATCCCATTTTGCTTAGCTTCTTTCCTGAATACATCATCCGCAGGGGAGTCCCCGGTTACGATTAACATATCCGCCCACTGATTCTTTGCCTCAAACGCTGTTTGGAAGAGTTCTTTCACATCCTTTTCCAGGGGGGCTTCATCAACCACACGTGATAAAACATATCCCATTACATAGCAACTTGCAGCATCTATCATTACATAGATATCGTAAGGTTCATCCTGAACAAGCAGAAACTCCTCATTAACTCTGACTGCAATCCATGCTTCATTTACGCGGAATTGATCGGGTGTGATCATACTGCACTCCATTGCACGATATGTATAAAAGTTGTTTCATCAGTTCCGGCTATCTTTCCATTTTGAATTATATACAGCAAGATGAACCGGAATTTAATCATAAATTATCATATTAATCAGTTAGTTTCATGTTGAAGCATTGAAATAATAGCTGTTTTGATTTTATTAATCAATGATAAAGCAAAGGGCAGAACGCATCCGCTTTGAGCTTCGGTCTTCGCTAAAGCTACGCCCCGACAAGAAGGCGAACAGGTGGCGCAGAGGGTTTAGGGGGCAAAAACAAAAAGCACTGGATACCACGATTTTGGTCGTGGTATGACGGGATTGTGTGGATACCACGATCCCCGAAAAGATCGGGATCTTCGACTAGCCTGCCCCGCACTTGATGCGGGGTCGCGATATGACGGGCCTGGATGTATTATGCAGAGGAAAACATCAGATCTTTAATATCTTGGAGATTCTATACACCTTATGTGAGTTCTATTTTAAGCGTGCGTCCTACTGCATTCGCTGCTTTTTTCATGGTCAGGAGTATAACTGCTTCATTTGAAGGATCAAGGAGCCTGTCCAGCGCACACCGGCTGGTTTTCATCTTTTTAGCCATATCAGTCTTGGTAATCTTTTGTTCCTTCATTGCCTGTTCTATCTGATAGGCAAGTACCCTTTTTATGGCTGATCCCTGTATTTCCTCAAGCATATCTTCTTCTTTAAGAAAATCATCAAAATCACTTCCTATATTCTTTTTCATGACCGATCACCACCTTTTAACTTTGCATTTCTCTTTAAAGCTAATCCAAGATCCTTTTGAGGAGTCTTTTGATCCTTTTTAATGAAACCATGCAAGAGAATCATCCTGCCACTTTCAACAGAGAAAATTACACGGCTGACCCTGTTTGCTAAATTAGACCTGACTTCATAAAGCCCCTGCCCAAGAGACCTTATCAAAGGCATCCCTATAGGCCATCCGAATTGAGCTGTTTTTATATCTTCACCGATTATCTTTTTTTCTTCCCGTGTTAAAGAGTTTAACCAGTCTCTGACTGGTTCTTTGCCTGAATCAGTTCTGTAGAAATTGACATTCAATATGGGTTTTCTACTTGCATTGTTCATAGTGTACCTATTTTGATACAAGGAGTCAATGTAAAATTATAATTGTAAAACATTACAACTGGACAGATGAAAAACAAATGATTGTGTATTTATCAGTTCCGGCTATCTTCCCATTTGAATTTTATTATCACGCATGTCTTGCTCCTTTTTTCTAATAGGCTAAAGGGAAAGGCGGGCTGAAGCATTTTAGACTAAAGGCTGTTAGGTTCTTTCGCCTTTCCTTTAGCCTACAGCCTAAACCCCTTCAGCCTTTTTTTTATATGCCTGCCACCTGTGCGCCCCGTCCAGTATGCGGTACTTACCATTTTCTTCTGTAATCTCCTGTACGTGGATAGAAGATGTCTTTTAAGGCAATTTACATACTTATTTAAATCTTCCAATATCTTATTGACAGATAAAAGTCTCATTGTTATTATTCTTTCATTCCTCGGGGCTGTAGCTCAGTTGGGAGAGCGCTTGAATGGCATTCAAGAGGTCGTCGGTTCGATCCCGATCAGCTCCACCACATATCTCACAGGGCCGGTCTTTGCATCTGACCCTTCCTTTTATTACTAACTATTTGAAATTAACAGTAAAGTTTTAAGTTAATCCTGTCGATATACTTATGTGTCCGGCTTGATTGTTGATAAAAATACACCTGTTTTTGTTTCGATTGATAAAATTATCTGCCGGGGACAGAATTTTAATCTTTATTGCCAGAGGATCTGGAACTTAAACCTATTTCAAAACAGCTAAAAATGAACCGACAAAATACATATAGATTCTCTCCACCCAGGCCTGTTGAAGACTACTCAAAAGATTCAATCAGGAAGATGGCCGTGCTCTTTACAGATATTGTGGGTTCATCCAAATATTTCAAGACACGAGGCGATATAGCAGGCAGAAAGATGCTCAAGATTCATCAGGATATGGCATCTCCGGTTATCAATGGATTCGGAGGAACAGTAGTAAAGATGCTGGGTGACTCTGTTCTCGCCTATTTTTTAGATCCAGGTGAAGCGCTTAAATCAGCCATAAAATTGCAGCAAAAATTCGATATATTTAATAAAGAAAATCAGGATAAGGATCAGATACACATTCGGATCTGCATTCATTATGGAGATGGAATTCTCGATGAAGGGGATATCTTTGGCGATGTCGTCAATATGGCCTCCAAATTTCTTCCTCATACCGACGGTGATGAAATAACTATCTCCAGAGAACTTTACTCTCAACTTAAAGAGATCCCTTTTGTTGATTTTAATGATTATGAATATAAAGACAACGGCAATCTGCTGCATGGATTAAAACTCCTCAAGGTTGTCTGGGACCGCAAGGTTCCAATGAACCCCACCCTGAACACACTTATGATCCTGAAACCTGTCTGGAACTTCGGGAAAAATGACTTTATAGCCATATGGAACAGCATGCTGGAACAGAAGGAACAGCTTTTTCCTGAAAATATGGTCTATAAAATGCAGATCGAGCATGACAAATCTGTGAATGCAATAGTTAAAGAAGCACCCATGGCAATGGTGATAGCAAAAAGGGTGCTTAATTATCTTCGTATGAACATGGGACGTGAAGGCATGATGTATATCCCTGTCCAGATAATAATTGATTCAGGGTCCTATCTCATTAATGACAGAATTTCACTGGGTGGCCTGAGTCTTAGCTGGAAGGATATAGAGCCTGGAGATATTCATATATCAAAAAGGACTTCTGAATTATTAGGAACCGCCAGCGCTATAGATATTGACGGGCTCGTCAATATCCCCGGAAACACTCAATTTTTTAAAGTTCTTGAAACCAGCGCGCAAACACAAAAAAAGACTAATGTATTTAAATATCAGGGCGCCCTTATTCAGGGTGATCACTCACCTTGTTTCTACTGTGGAAGCAGAGCGCACTATACATCAGACTGTCCATCAAAAGATATTACCGATCTGACACGCTTTACAGATAAATTAGGTTATATGAGCCTTTCGGAGATCAATAATCTTTTTTTCAATTATCTTCATGAAACCCAATCAGGCGTTCCTGAGCAATACGGAGCTGCTCATCAGAAAGGATCAGATCAGGCAGCCCAATATGCCTTTTACGAACTTAAAGCAGTTTTTCAATTGCGCTTGCTCAGTGCTATCTGGAATCTTCAGGAAGACAACTGGAACAGGATATGGGACAAAAGAGACGATAATGAAAAAGGCGGCATGCTTTGGATAGGTTTTGACTGCATCAGGGTCTCCAATTTTGACCAGGCGGAGTCAATCATACTTAACGAACTGTCAAAGAAAGATCACGACTACAGGCTGTTGATACTCGCTGCGCTTCTATATATAGAAAAAAATCATCTTCAACATGCACACGCCTATCTTAAAAAGGCGCTGGATATAGCCAAGAGGACCCCGCAGAAGATATACATACTGTTCCTTCTTTCCCGCATATTCTATCTAAGCGACAATCCTGTCAAGGCAAAGGAGATGCTGCGAAAGATAATAAGATTGAGTCCCTTCTGCACAGAGGCAATATATCAGGAAATCGTCTTTCGAATGCAGCATGGGGACAAGTCAGCAGCAATCGATCAATTGACAAAACTTATAAAGAATAACAAGGACTATTATGTAATATCTTTGATAGATCCCGAGCTCTCGCATTGCAGCGATAAAATCCATTCACGGCTTGAATCCATGCTTTCTGAAGCGCGTGAACAGGCAAATAATATAGTCCCACATGTAAAAGAAGAGATGGCATCTCTTGAAAAGGCCATGGGAAAAGATTCTGAAGAGATAGGAGAGGCAAAGTCCATTGTATCCAGAATTGACGAACTTTTAAAGACCGACAGCTATTTCGGCTATCTCGATATCATTTACTATGGTGAATATATCGGCAAACTGGGTCAGAGGATAATCGAAGGTCGCGAATTACGTCTTTATAAAAAGCAGAAAGACATTAAACAACGAATTCAAAAATGCCGCAATTATTTAAAGATATTGCCATACAGCTTTCTTGGCGCATCAGTAACAAATCAATTAACAGTCACCGAGGAAAAACTTAATGCAACCAGTGAAATTATAAAGCTGGAAGGAATAGGGGAATTTGATAAATTATTGAAACAACTTAACAATATTTCCAGTGAATTGGACGTAATTGAACCAAAAATTGACAGAGTGGATACCCTGGCGCAATTTTTGGCTTTTTCTGTAAAATTCCTGAAAAAAAATGTCCTTTTTCAGTCAGTGAATCTTATAATATCGCTGATACTTCTCCCCATTATGATCCATTATCTGAATTTTATAATGCCTGAGCTAAATCTTTCCACCGCAGGAATATGGCATTATCAGAAGATTATGATTATTCTGGGAGGAATATCCGGTATAATATTAGCTACCATTGCCTCACAGAGCAGCACAACAAGATGATGATTTTGGAAAGAGTCCTTATTTTATTTTTTTATGGAATGGGTGTCTGAGAATATCATAGTCTGACTTCACTGCCTTCCCTGGCCAGTGAAATCTTAACTTTACTCTTTTCTCTTTTTGCCAGTTTTCTACACTTCATCTTTATTTCGACTAATCCCGCATCCGTTCTGGGAGGATCATGATGGAAGAGTATCAGTCTCTTGACATCCGCTTTATTTGCAAGCTCAAACGCTGATGCATAATCGGAATGGCCCCATCCTCTGCGGCTTTCTATCTCTTCAGGGGTGTATTGAGCGTCATGTATAAGGATATCCGCGTCCTTACAAAAAGCAATATAGTCTTTGAGTGATCTGCCTTCCCATGGCACCCCGCGAAGTTCATTATCAGTGATAAAAACCAGCTTTTTCCCATCCTCGCAAAAACGAAAGCCCATTCCTCCCTGAGGATGATGCAGCGGCACACTGTCTATTACAGTTCCGTTTATCTTCAGCGGTCCGTTCACCAGTTTGCCGAGATATGTGATTTTTGCGCGAAGATCGTTAAATTTGATGGGGAAGAAACCATCTCCCATTTTATTATCAAAGGTGAATCTCAGGCCTTTGAGACAGTTGCTGTTTCCATCAATGTAGATCCTGGCTGAAGGGTTATAGATAGGATCAAAAAAAGGGAACCCCATAACATGATCCCAGTGTATGTGGGTAATCAGGAGATGAATGTCATCAATCCTGTTCTTTTCCAGTAATTTTCGTCCAAGAAGCCTGATTCCTGAACCCGCGTCTATTATTACTGTTTTGCCGTTTTTAAGTGTTATTTCAATGCAGGTTGTATTGCCGCCATATACTGTGGTGTCCTTACCCGGTACGGGAATAGAACCTCTGGTTCCCCAAAATTTAATTCTCATAAGATATAGATCCCCTTCACCAAGACATTGCAGACAGGAATGAGCTCCATTCCTTGTGCATCTTTAAAAAGATAGACTTTTCAACCAGAATATGCTTAAGTCTGAGCAATGAAGACAGGTTAATTTACTTTATCAATGCCATTAAGTCAATTTAAAAAAATTAGGTTAAAGACATGAGATTTTCTCTCAGGATTTTTCAGGCGCTTCAATTCGTCTTTTTAATGTCGTTTATCTGCCCTGCAGGCCTTCATGCCGAACCTGAAAGAGAGATATATACACAGATCGCCGGCCTTATTGACATAAGGTCCACTTTCAGCGACGGGGCTCATACAATTGAAGAACTTGCCCAAATCGCCCTTTCCAGGGGATTTCGAATACTCTTTATCAATGATCATGACCAGATTGGCCTTTCATACGGCATCCCGCCCTTTAGAAACCTTATAAGGCGAAAAGAGATATTTTCATCAATTATTACCAATGGAGTTGAAGACTATCTGAAGGAAATAGAAATGGTCTCCGGGAAATATCCGGACATCCTGATAATACCCGGATGCGAGGTATCGGCCTATTATTACTGGACAGGCTCATGGCTCAAGGACGATCTTACAGTGAATCAATATGACAGAAAAATGCTTGTTATTAACCTTACGAAGACCAGTGATTATAAACAGATCCCCAATATACCTTACAATTTTTCTCTCAGATACACTCTGAAACTGCTTCCCGGCGCCCTGGTTTTTATTCTGCCGCTCCTTGCCGGAATAATTCTTATAAGAAAAAAAGGGCTTTCGCGCATTGCCGGATATGTACTGGCGGTTCTTTCCATACTGGCTATCGTTGACTATAACCCGTTCAGGAGTTCACCATTTAATCCATATAAAGGGGACCAGGGAATCGCGCCCTATCAGGAACTAATAGACTATGTCAATGAAAAAGGCGGTTTGTCCATATGGAACTATCCGGAACAGAGATCCGGAAACCGCAGGCACGGGCCTATATACACATCTACCCCGCCCTATCCCCAGGTGCTTCACGAAACAAAGGATTACACCGGTTTTTCAGCAATATATGGTGAATACACCACTGTGACCGGTCCCAGCATGGAATGGGACAGGGTATTGAACGATTACTGCGCCGGCAGAAGGAAAAGTCCGGTATGGGGAGTATCGACCGCTGACTTTCATGAAGACGGAAGGCTTAACCTGAAGCTGGGCGCCTTTCTCACCACATTTCTGGTAAAGGGATTCACCAGAGACGGATTACTTGACTCAATGAAAAAAGGCAGAATGTATTGTTCAAGGGGAGATGGAAAGGTGTGGCCTATTCTGGAATATTTTTATATATCGGGAAGTGACGGCGCTAAATCAATCATGGGAGAGACATTGATTACAGACACTGCCCCCGTGGTAAATTTCAGGGTTTCATACAATGACAACAAGGCAAGGCCTGTCACAATTGAACTGATCAGAGGCGGCCAACTGGTGGACAGTTATACAGGTGAAACACCCCTGGATATAAAGATCACGGATAACAGTATTCCAAAGGGTCAAAAGACATATTACCGCCTGAGAGACACAAGGGAGTCACTGGTTTCAAATCCGGTTTTTGCGGTCTTTAACCCTATGTAAAACAGAAAAGAGGCTTAAAATATAATGTGCGGAATTTGTGGAAAGATCGATTTTCAAGGCTCGATTATCGACAGGGAAATAATAGATAAAATGACCGATTCTCTCGCCTATCGCGGGCCTGATGACAGGGGTGTGTTCACATCCGGCCACGTCGGACTGGGGCACAGAAGACTCAGCATAATCGACCTTTCATCGTCAGGCCGTCAACCCATGAGCAATGAGGATGAATCCATCTGGCTTGTATTCAACGGTGAGATATATGATTTTGAGAAACACCGGAAAGAACTCATGCAAAAGGGGCATATCTTCAAAAGCAGGACCGATTCGGAGGCGCTCATACACCTTTATGAAGATCACGGCGCTGATTGCGTTAAATATATAAACGGGATGTTCGCCTTTGCCATCTGGGATAAAAAACAGGACAGAATTATGCTGGCAAGAGACCGGCTTGGAATAAAGCCCATGCATTATTTCTGGAATGGTCAAAAGCTTTCATTCGCCTCCGAAATAAAGGCTCTGCTGTGCGACCCTTCCATCCCGAGGGATATGAATCCTGTGGCCCTGGATCTATATCTGACCCTTAACTATATCCCGTGTCCTGAGACCATCTTTAAGGGAATAAACAAACTTGAGCCGGGCGCCCTTCTCCTTGCTGAAAAAGGCAGAATAGCTTCAAAAAAGTACTGGGATATTCGCGGCTATTCACATGACAGTCAACAGAAAACAGACGATATTGAAGAGGCGAAAAAGACACTTTACGAATTGCTGGAAAGCTCCGTCAGGAGAAGGCTCATATCCGATGTGCCTCTCGGCGCTTTTTTAAGCGGCGGCATTGATTCCAGTATAATTGTGGCCCTGATGGCAAAAAATTCCTCAAAGCAGATCAGGACATTCTCCATCGGGTATAAGGACATACCGAGCTTTGATGAGACAGTTTACGCGGAAGAGGTGGCAAGATTTCACAATACAGATCACAGAAGCTTTATGCTTGGCTTCAAAGACATGATAGAGGCCATTCCGCAGGTGCTTGATTTAGTGGATGAGCCTTTTGCTGATTCATCGGCCATTCCCACATACATAATCTCCCGTGAGACCCGCAAACATGTTACAGTTGCCATGTCCGGCGACGGAGGAGATGAGCTCTTTGCCGGTTACAGGATGTATAAAGGTGAGAACTGGGCGCGCGCCTATGGAGCTATCCCATCTTTTATAAGAAAATATCTGATAGAACCTGTTGTTACAGGACTTCCTGATGCCAGGGATAATCCGGCCCTTGAGCAAATAAGGAGAATCAAAAAGTTTATAAAAGGAATGAGTAATTCATTCTCTGAAAGATACTATAACTGGCGGGAGGTTTTTCCCTATAACGTGCGACAGGATATCCTGGTTCAACCGCCGGAAAAAAATCTCTACCTTGATTATGTTGTTGAAAAGATAATCTCCTCAAAAAAACTGTTTCCTGATGACAGTATCAATCTCATGCTTTACATGGACATGACCGGGCTTTTAAACAATGATATGCTTACGAAGGTGGACAGGATGAGTATGGCCAACTCACTTGAAGTGAGGGTCCCCCTTCTTGATTACACTGTTGCCGAATATGCCTTCATGCTCGACGGAAACATGAAACTCAGAGGAAATAGAGGCAAATACATACTTATGGAGACATTCAGGGATCTTTTGCCTTCCTCGCTTCACAACAGGCCCAAGGCGGGATTCGAAGTCCCTCTGGGCGCCTGGTTGAGAAATGAACTGAAATTTTTGATAGATGAATACCTTGAAAGGGGTCGCATAAAAAGACAGGGAATTTTCAATTATGATGTAATCGATATTCTGGTTAAAGACCATATAACAAGACGCAGGGACACATCATGGCATCTCTGGAACCTCATTGTATTTCAGTACTGGTTCAGAAAATACATGTGACGATTCACCACAGAGGTCACAGAGGATATTTTTATATAAATAGACGGTAACTCTCATGGGGCGAATTTAAAAAACATGGTCACCAGCCCAAGGTAGATAAGCAGGCTGATTATATCATTTGATGTGGTCACAAATGGGCCTGTCGCCAGGGCCGGGTCAATATTTATTTTTTTGAGAACCAATGGGACGGCAGCGCCTATAAATCCCGATATAATGATAATAAGCATAAGTGAAATTGCAATAATTGAACCAAGCGCGTAGTTGCGCATCCAGACTGTTGCTACGAAGCCAAGTAATACTCCGCATATCACACCGTTTGCCAGCGCGACCTTCATTTCAACCCATAGTCTTTTACCCGTATTGACAAGGCTGATATCACCTGTAGCAAGGCCCCTTACAGCGACTGTAGAGGCCTGTGTTCCTGTATTTCCGCCCATGGCCATAATTACAGGAAAGAAAAATGACAGAGCGATAAGTTTTTCAAGCGATGCCTCAAACTGGTTGATAACCCCTGCCGCGAGGAGCCCGCCCAGCAATCCGGCAAGCAGCCAGGGCAGCCTGGCCCTTGATATCTTGATGGGGGAATCCTCTGTAACCTCCTGGTTTATAACACCCGCCATATGGGATATATCTTCATCTGTCTCCTCTTCAATAACATCAATGATATCATCATGAGTAATACGGCCTACCAGCCGATGTGCTGAGTCAACGACAGGCACGGCAACAAGGTCGTATTTTTTAAAGAGATGAGCTACATCCTCCTGATCCATGTTCAAACCAACCGATATTATCTCCGGGTTCATGATCTCCCTTATAATGCGGTCAGGAGGTTCCACCAAAAGATCCTTCAGGGATACAAGGCCGAGAAGCTTACCATAATCATCAACAACCCAGATATAATACAGGTTTTCAACCTCCTCCCTTTTCTTTCTGATTGTATCAATAGCATCCTGCACGGTTGCCTGGTCCCTGACAGAGACATACTCCAAAGCCATGAGTCCGCCTGCTGTATCCTCATGATAGGGCAGAAGCTTTCCCAGTTCTTCGGATGTTTCATCTTCAAGGGTCTCTATAATATCCTTTGCGCGTTCCGCAGGCAGGTCTCCGACCAGGTCCGCGGCATCATCAGAGTCAAGCTCCTGAACAATCTCTGTAATGGACTGATTATCAAGGTCACTGAGTATACTCTCCTGGACTGGGGCCTCGATCTCAACAAGTACCTCACCTGCGCCCTCAGGTTCCAGCATATCAAAAAGAAACAGCCTCTCTTCATGCTTCAGATGCTCTATGAGGTCCGCGAGGTCAGCCGGACGAAGGTCATCAATCATCTTCTTCAGGAACCTGCTGTTTTTCTCTTCTATGGCTGATCTTACATCATCTACCAGTTTTTCACTGATTATCAGGGACTGTGTTGTTGCCAAAATGCCTCCTCTAAAAACCGGGGAAAAGAATCAGACCTCTTTTAATTTTGCTGTTATAAAAGAGGCATAGCCCTCGTTATCTGAAATGTTTTCATTCAGACTGCTTAAGGGTATCTCGGCCCTGGCAGCGCTTTTATGCCCGCCCGCTGTGCCATATTCACCAAACAGTTTTTTGGCTATGTTGCCGGCATCCGTTCGAAAGCCGGTGTTTCTGAATATAATTATGAGTTTCTTACTGTTTACTCCGGAAACAACAGACCATGTTGTCTCAGCCATCTTCAGGAAAAAATCCGCTATTAAAACCAGCGTGTCGGGATTATCGACCTCTCCCATATGCACATATGCCTTGTCATTTATAAAAATTATGCGTTCCATTGCCTCTTTATAGCTTGCCAGGTTCTTTCTGGTCAGTTCGGAGGACTCTATCTTTTTAATATTATTGATATTCACAAACTGATACAGGTATCTGAATGCATTAAGATCACTTGGTGTGGAATCCCTTACAAAATTATCAGTATCGGTCTTTATGCCGTAAAAAAGGGCAGTGGCAAGCCTCGGCGAAGGTGTTATGCCGGACGCCCTGAGATATTCTGTCATAATAGTTGAGGTTGCCCCGTAATCTTCCCTTATATCCATAAACCTCGCCTTTGATTTAGGGTCTACAGGATGGTGATCTATTATGATATCATATTCATATCTGGCGAGCTGTTCATTATGACCTGGCTGTGAATCGACTATTGCCCACCTGGTGATCTCTGAGCTGTTCACTTTTCTTATATGCCGCTGATCCAGTTTAAGCAGTTTTATCATTGCCAGATTATCAGCCCGCTTGATCACATTTATGCGATAGATATATGTCTTTTTAACCTTTCGCCAGAAAAGCCTTTTAAGGGCCATGGCGCTTGCCATGGCATCAGGGTCCGCGTTGATTAGCATGGCCAGAGTGTCGTCACGAGTCACCATCTCCTGAAGCCTCTTGACCCTTTCGGAGATCGGCACTGATTTGGCGAAGGGGTGATCCATAATGTTTGTTTTATTATCTGCCGGCACCGGTTGCTTTCCTGTAAAAATTATTCGTTTTCAGCTTAAAACAAGGCTGTTAAAATATCAATGTTTATATAACTGTCCATCCAAAAACAGGGGTTTTT
>CAZJOB010000060.1:0-13128 GCA_964547435.1 uncultured Desulfatiglans sp.
GGATGTACCCGGAATATATTCCTATATGGCCCAGTGCCTGAAGGAGACTCAGCAATACGAAGAGGCCATAAGAGTTCTTGAAGAGGCGGAGAAGTATGATAATGAAAGGACCGACATATACAACCTCATGGGCTTTTGCCATTTCAAACTGAAGGAACATAAAGAGGCGATAAGGTGCTTTGAGAAGGTCCTGAAAATAAATCCCGGTTCAGGAATCGATTATGCCAATATAGCTTCAAACTACAGGGAGCTGGGGAACAGAGAACAGGCAATACGCTATTACCGCATTGCCCTTGATATTGATCCCACAATAGATTTTGCGTCAGATAACCTTAAAACGTATGGCGTCGCTGTAAAGTGAAGGTATAGATTCCTCATTGTCAGTATTGTTAATCTTTAACCGGGATGTTTCAGAACATAAATTTCATGAATGTTCAGTTCCGGTTATAATCCTTCCTCACCTTTGCTTATCCACTCTTTCAGACTCTCTTTTTCAAATCTCCATTTGTTGAGCACCTTTTTACCTGGAATTTTTCCATCCTTGGCGAGTTTATAGATAGATCTCTTGCCAATCTGCAGATAGGCGGCAGCCTCTTCTATTGTCAATATTTCTTTTTCCATAACAGACTCCCTGTATGCAATTTGTGATATCTTTTAAACCTTTATTCCAGTGCATTTTATATGCCAACTGTTGGGATTAATAATAAAGTTATTTTATTTAAACTGAATTAGGCTATATTATTCAATACATACCGGAATGAGCAGCGAAAGGTGTGTGTAAAATTTTGACTACGCGTCAAAAAGCATACTATAGGTATATAATAATGTACATTGACAAGAGTGATTGACCTTACCTCTTCATCCAATTATATTCATCGCATGAATATTGAGACCGATGCCATAGACCATATCTTCAGTAAAGATGGAAAGCTTGCGGGCGCTCTTCCGGAATATGAGGCCAGAAGTTCCCAGCCTGCCATGGCGCGGCTTATCCAAAAGGCCATTGAGCAAAAAATCCAGGTAATCATAGAGGCCGGGACAGGCGTGGGCAAGACAATGGCTTACCTTATACCTGTGTTGATGAGCGGCAGGAAAAGCGTTATTTCGACCGGCACAAGGAATCTTCAGGAGCAGATATTTTTTAAGGATATCCCTAATATTACGCGGGCAATGGGCATTAACGCACCCGTGCTGCTTATGAAGGGCAGAAAAAATTATCTGTGTCTTCACCGTTTTCATCAGCACTTTTCAGAGTCTTCCTTTCTTAATCCGGAAAGGGAGAAAATCAGGCAAAAGCTTATCCGGTGGCTTGAAAAAACCGAATCGGGCGACAGGGCTGAACTGAAATGGCTGAGGGATGACGACCCTCTATGGGACATGCTTTCCGCCTCATCACAGCAGTGCATGGGCCCGGACTGCATTCACAGGCAGGAATGTTATATCAGCAGGCTTCACCGGCTGGCAGCAAAGGCGGATGTTATTATAGTGAATCACCATCTTTTTTTCGCTGATATGATGATCAAGAAGGGAGGGTTTGGTGAGATCATTCCAAGGTCTCAGATAATTGTCTTTGATGAGGCCCACAGGATCGAAGAGATTGCCACAACCTATCTGGGAGAAAGGCTGAGCACATTGCAACTGCTTGATCTTGTGCAGGACGTGGAAAAAGAGAAGAATTTAATTTTTAAATGTGATAATAAGGAGACTGCAAATTATCTGAACTTTATAAGAAGCGGCGTGGAACTGCTGGAGAGGATTTTTATTGAATCCGATGCCAAGGGCAGGCTGGATATAACGAACAGTGGCGAGCGATACAGCGAACCGGTCTCTTTTATAAGAAAAGGACTTGCTTTTCTTGAAAAGTCGGATGATGTTTCAATCGCGTCAAGGGCGGATGAACTGGCGAATTCATTGAGTATGATATTCTCTTCAAATGAGGTCAAAGGGCTTGACTGGTTCGAAAAGGGGAAAAGAGGAATAACCTTCAATATCTCTCCCCTTGATATTTCAAAAGATATGCAAGATCTCCTCTATTCAAAGGTAAAAAGCATTGTGTTTACATCTGCCACCATATCCGCGAACAATAATTTTGATTACATAAGGTCCAGGCTTGGAATCCCCGAAGAGGCAATGGAAGGGATGTTTCCTTCCCATTTTGACCTGAAAAACCAGACTTTGTTATATATTCCAAAGGATCTTCCTTTGCCCAACAGCCGGGACTTCGGCCTTAAGGCGGCGGACAGGATTATCAGTATATTAAAGATGACCTCCGGCAGGGCCATGATCCTCTTTACCAGCTATAACAACCTCAATATTGTGCATGAAAAAATCAGGGCAGCAGTGCCCTATAAGGTATATAAACAGGGCGACGCGCCCCGGACCGTGCTTCTTGAAAGATTCAGAAAAGATATTCATTCCGTGCTTATGGCAACCGGCTCATTCTGGGAGGGAGTTGATGTGCCGGGGGAGTCCTTAAGCTGTCTTATTATTGATAAACTGCCCTTTGAATCGCCCGGAGAGCCGCTGGTCGCAGCGCGTATTGATGCCATAAGGGAAAAGGGAGGGAACCCGTTTATGGAATATCAGCTCCCGGGCGCGATAATATCCCTAAAACAGGGTCTGGGCAGGCTCATCAGAAAGGGAAGCGATCGCGGCATTCTTGCAATACTGGACGCCAGAATAATCAGGAGCAATTATGGAAAATATTTTTTTAAAAGCCTGCCGGAGATAAGGCTGATTCATGATCTGGAGGATATCGGCAGGTTTTTTAATGCTTAATAAAAGGCGGTTTAACATGAATGTTATTAAACAACTCTGGCTCGCTGTCGCGCTTATAGCCGCGGCATCATTGCTTCTGCTGATCTCCGACCGGGGTCAGCGCGTCCACAAAAAAGCTGAGGAGAAATACCCGAGAATTGCCATAATGCAGATCAGCTCAACCCAGTTGCTCGATTCCCATGTCGCAGGCGTTATGGACCGCCTTGAATCCGCGAATCTGGTGGCGCCGGGCCGCAAAAATATTCATCATTACAATCCCCAGGGAGATTTTCCCACGGCCAATACCATCGCGCGGGATATTGTCAATTCAAGGGCCGATATTGTGATTACATCCAGCACCCTGGCCCTGCAGATCTTCTCAAAGGCCAATGTGACCGTTCAAAAACATCATGTCTTCGGCGCGGTTACAGACCCTTACGGCGCCGGAGTAGGCATCACGGGCAAGAACCCGGAAGATCACCCTCCATACATGGCCGGAATCGGCACCTTTCAGCCTGTTGAACGCGCCTTTATCATTGCCAGGGAGATGAATCCCGGGCTTAAAAAGGTGGGTGTTGTATGGAACAGCGGTGAACAGTGCAGCGAGGCATGCACAATGAAGGCCAGAGCAATATGCGAAAAACTGGAAATCACGCTTATTGAAGCAGTTGTCGGCAATACCTCCGAGGTGTCGGAGGCCGCACGTTCTGTTATCTCCAAAGGCGCGGAGGCTATCTGGATCGGGGGAGACACCATAGCCACCTCGTCGGTCAAACTTCTTGTGGGCCTTGCCTCACAGGCAGGCATTCCGGTTTTTACCAATGATCCGACTGATGTTGATCGCGGGGCCCTTTTTGGTGTCGGGGCAGATTATTTCACAGTGGGCCAGTATACCGGGGAGATGGCCATTGAAATACTTAAGGGGAAAAGCCCCTCTGCCATATCCATTGAAAATGTCATTCCTGAACTGCTTATGGTGAATCACAAGGTGCTTGATTCACTTGACGATTACCGGTTGACTCCCGAAATAGAGTCTGTACTCAGGGAACAGAAGGACGCGGCCGCAGAAAAAGACCCTCCTGAAGAAGACAGTGTCCACAAAGAGACCAAAACAATTTCAGGCCGCCGTGCCAGGGTTTCCATTATTAACCTTATCGAAAACCCGACACTTGAACAGGCGGTTCTGGGCGTAAAGGAAGGACTGAAATATGGCGGCATGTTTGATGACAGGAATATGAGTGTCTCTTACCTCAGCGCGCAGGGTGATATGTCCATACTGCCCCAGATTATAGAAAAGGCGGTCAATGACCGGCCTGATGTTATAGTCACTGTCACCACTCCGGTTCAGGGCGCGGTCATAAAGAGGGTAAAAGAGATTCCTGTTGTTTTCACCGTGGCAAGCGACCCATATAAACAGGGGCTGTTTACTCCGGAAACAAGGCCCGTGAATGTGTGCGGAGTGCATGATGATCCACCTGTGGCGGAGGTACTGGAGATGGCAGCAAATTACCTTCCCGGCCTTAAAAAGGTGGGAACCATCTATGACGCGTCCCAGGTCAATTCACTCATTTCAGTCGAAAAGCTTCGCAAAGCCGCAGAGATAAAGCATATCCAGGTGCTTGAAGCAACCGTGACCAATGTTACAGAAATAGTCATGGCGACCCAGTCTCTGATTCAGCGCGGGGCCCAGGCCCTTATGTTCTCGGCAGACAACCTTGTGTACACCGGATTCGGCAAAATAGCCGAAATTGCAGATGCCCATAACATACCGACCTTTGCAACAGAACCCGACCTGGTGGATCAGCATATCACCGGGGCATATGGGGATTCATTCTTTGACTGGGGCGTTCAGAGCGGAAAACTGGCTGCAAAGATACTTGCCGGCGCTTCCCCCATGGAACTGCCTATTGAACCGACAAAGACACATCGCCGCATTGATCCGAAACCTAAAAGCGCCATACCTTTTACTCTAAACAAAGGAGAAAGATAAGAATGCAGCTCACTCATGAAAAAAGGGGCAATTATCTTCTTATAAAGGCTGCCGGACGCCTGGACGCCACCTGGGCCGATTTTTTTACGGACACGCTCCTTAATCACGTGCGGAACGGCTGTCATGAAATGATCATTGACGCCGCGGGAATGGATTATATAAGCTCGGCCGGAATCCGCTCACTGCTGAGGGTCTACAAGGAAATCAATACCGTGAAAGGGCATTTGACAATCTACAGGGCAGTGGAATTTGTGAAAGGAATCCTTACCACATCCGGCTTTGATTTCCTGCTTGCGGATTCTCTTCCCGATGATCTGCCTCATACCGCGTCTAAGGATTTGAATGACAACCTGGAGCATTACGACATAAGTCAGGGCGCATCTCTTGATCTGCATATTCATGACGGCTGGCTCCCATGGCAAAAGGTTGTGTCTGAGGCTGTTAAAAATTTTACCTTTTCAGATGATGTGTTTGCCCTGGGAATCGGCAGCACTGCTGAAAATCCCGCTGTCGCGGAAAGCCAGTTCGGGGAATTTCTTGCAGTCTCGGGAAATGTTGTCTTTCAGACGCCTCTGGAAGAGAGCCGGCCTGACTACCTTATTGCTGAAAAGGATTATGTACCGGCCATGAAAGGCATTCAGGCCATCCTTCTGAAGGGGGGAATGTCAAGGCTTTTAAGGTTCGCTCCAACAAATAGGGAATCCTTCTTCCCTGTGAGCAGCCTTCTTCAAATGATTCTGGAAAAGGGAGGCGTCGACACGGCAGGATTTGTGATTGTAGGCGAAATCGAAGGGCTGGTGGGCGCGTCATTAATCAGATCGCCGGGCCTTCTTGAAAGGGATGAAGAGTTTTCTTTTCCGGAGGTGAAAGACTGGCTCAGTTTCAGCGGTGAAAGGGTATTTGCCCATCAGCAGGCCCTGATTGCAGGGATCGTTAAAAAGGGCGGCGAAGCAAAACTTATACCCCCTCTGCCTTCGGAGCCTGATCTGGCGGCACATATTCACGCGGCCATATTTCCCTATCAGCCCCTGCAGAACGGCAGAATAGATCTGAAAACAACTGTTCATAAATTTTTCAGCGGGCCGCCGCCCATAGCCGTTATGCATCTTATAGATGATAACCGGCCTGTTGTGGGCCTCGGGCAGAGCGCGTTAATACGCGGCGCTGTGTGGTACGCGCCTGTTCGGATTAAGGAGGTGTTGTCATGAGTCTGGTTTTAGGGGCTTTTTCAATGGGCCTTATCCTTGCGCTGCTTTCCCTGGGCATGCTCATCAGTTTTCGTATGGTACGATTCACGGACATAACAGTTGACGGCAGCATCACACTGGGCGCTTCGGTTACCGCTGTGCTTATAGCTCAGGGCTGGAACCCCTGGCTCGCTGCTTTGATATCCTTTTTTGCCGGTTCAATAGCAGGGGCCCTTACCGGATTGCTCAACACACGCTTTAAAATCCCGGAGATCCTGGCAGGCATTCTTATGATGACCGCACTCTATTCCATCAACCTGCGTGTTATGGGACGAAGCAATATCCCTCTTCTGGATGTGAAAAGCTTTTCTGAAGAAATTGAAGCCCTTCTCGCTGCATTTACCGGCGGCGCTGCCAAGATCAATATTCTTGGGTGGCTTGTTCCGGGAATCGATGTGGCGCTCTTTATAACAGCGGCCCTGGTCATAATTATCATAGCAATACTGTTACAACGATTTCTGATGACCCATTTCGGAACAGCCCTGCGGGCCGCCGGAGGCAACAGCCAGATGGTTCGCGCCCAGGGAGTTAACCACAACAGCATGATTGTGTTCGGACTGGCGCTGGCAAACGGGCTTGTGGCCCTTTCCGGTTCACTTTTGGCACAGTACCAGGGATTCGCGGACGTGCAGATGGGCATCGGAATGATGGTCTGGGGACTGGCCAGCATTATAATCGGCGAGGCCCTGGTGGGTCGTTCGGGTATAGGCATGACTATCACGGGCGCCATTCTTGGAACAATCCTGTTCCGCCTCCTTATTGCCATCGCACTTAGATGGGGACTCAACCCCAATGACCTGAAGCTTGTGACAGCCATCTTTGTCTTTACCGCGCTGGTCGCGCCCGGATGGTTCCGGTCCCTTTCCCTTAAACTGAGCGGAGGTCTGCGTTATGCTGACAATTGAAAACCTGAATAAAACCTTTTTTCCCGATACTCCAAACGAGGTGAGGGCCCTTCGCGGCGTGAACCTGACCATTGCCGAAGGCAGTTTTACCGCCATCATAGGAACCAACGGATCAGGGAAAAGCACACTATTAAACGCGGTGGCCGGCGTCTTTGAACCGGATCACGGGACAATCACGCTGGCCGGGAAAAACATAAACGGGTGGCCTGAGTTTAAGAGGGCAAAAATGATCGGCAGGGTCTTTCAGAACCCGTTTGCGGGAACCGCGGCTGAGATGTCCATTGCGGAAAATATCGTGCTTGCAATGCACAGGGGCGAACACAGGGGACTGCGCATCGCAGTCACTCGAAAAATCCGCGAACTGATAAGCGAGCGTGTCAGGGACCTGAAGATGGGGCTTGAAGACAGGCTGGACAATCCTATAGGCACACTCTCAGGCGGACAGAGACAGGCCCTTACACTGCTCATGGCAACATGGCTGAAACCAAAGCTTCTGCTTCTGGACGAGCATACAGCGGCCCTGGACCCCAAAAGCGCTGCCAAGGTGGCGGAGCTCACAAAACATATTATAGAAAGTGAAAAACTCACGGCCCTCATGGTGACCCACTCCATGCAGCAGGCAGTGGACCTGCCCGACCGCATTGTCATGATGCACAGGGGGCAGATTGTGCAGGACTATCAGGGAGACATGAAAAAGCGCGTTCGGGTGCCTGATCTGTACAGCGCCTTTGACCGGGTTCAGAAAAGGGATCTGTTTGACGAATCAGTAGCCGTGATGCTTAAGGCGCAGTATTGCTGAGGAGCCTTATTTGTAAAGAATCGATTTGTTTGGAAACTTAAAACAATTTGATAAAAAGCAGTTTTAGTCATAATTATTTAAGATATTCTTAGTTGTAATTGGGCATTCCTCATCTCAAACTGGTTTGGTATGAAAACAGAAAAGGAAACCAGAAAAGACATTATCGATAAAAAACTTCTTCAGGCCGGCTGGAATGTCAATGACAGAACGCAGGTTTTTGAAGAGGCAGAGCTTAAGGCAGTAATAACCATGCCCAGCGGAGTGTTTAAACCCTATACAGGTGTAACTACAGCTATCCTTATTTTTACAAGAGGCGATAAGACTGAGCATGTCTGGTTTTATGAAATGAAGAGAGACGGCTACAGCATGGATGACAAGCGTACAAAGCTTGATGGCTATGGTGATCTGCAGGATATCGTAACCCGTTACAAAAAGCGGAATCCTAAAAAAGACAAGGACCGGAAAGAAAATTTCTTCTTTGTGCCAAAAGAGGAAATTATTGGGAATAATTATGATCTGAGTATTAACCGGTACAAGGAAGATGTATATGAAGAGGTAGAGAATATGATGCTCCAGGGGTAATACTTGAAAGACTTACAAAGCTGGAAGATGAAATAGTAGAAGGGCTTAATGAGTTTAAGAGGATTGGAATTAAACAGCAATGACAGGAAACCAGTAATATGACAGACAATCTCCCTGAAATCCAATCTGACATACTGATTTATCAGAGTGAAGACGGCCAAACCCGGATTGATGTCCGCCTGATAGATGAAACAGTCTGGCTGACACAGAAATTAATGGCTACGCTTTTTCAGAAAGATGTCAGGACGATTAATGAGCACATAAAAAATATCTATCAAGAAGGAGAACTTCAACCTGATTCAACTATCCGGAAATTCCGGATAGTTCAAAAAGAGGGGAATAGAGAAGTTGAGAGACTGGTAGATTTTTATAATCTTGATGTAATTATATCAGTAGGTTATCGGGTTCGTTCACATCGCGGCACCCAGTTCAGGATCTGGGCCACACAACGTCTCAAGGAATACTTGATTAAAGGCTTTGTGATGGATGATGAGCGGCTTAAAAACCCTGGGCAGGTTGATTATTATGATGAACTGCTTGAAAGAATCCGGGATATCAGAGCTTCGGAACGCCGCTTTTATCAAAAAATAACAGATATCTATGCGACATTTGAGATGGACACATATTCTGGCCCTGCTGCCAATTGATGAACAGGTTTTGTGGAATTTTGAAACTGAAATTTATAAGATTGACAGATTGTTAAAATCAATTTTTTCTGTCATTCCGGACCTGATCCGGAATCCAGAAACTATTTGAAATTATTAGCTTCCCGCCTGCGCGGGAATGACGTTTTCTGGACTTCCAACGAAGTCAAAAGCAACTTCGTTATTCATTACATGGTATTCCCGGCATAAAACAGCTTTTTACGAGATCAACAACATTTATGATCTCGCATTAATCAGGATGGATACTCAAATCATCCTACAAAAAGATCTTTTGTGGAAAAGTTCGCATCACTGGTGAGATTTACACCAAGACGCCTTAGACCGGCCTCATCTCCGGGTGTGGGGATATGGGTCATATGCACCTCACAGCCGGCAAGATCTGTCAGCTTTTCCATGGCCAACTGGGCTGCCGGATTACTGGTAGCGCTTATGCTCAGGGCGATCAGGGTCTCCAGAAGATCCAGGTTAAGATTTTTTTCATTTAGTACCCTGGTCTTCAGTCTGCCCACGGATTCTGTGATGACAGGCGGCAGCAGCTTGATTTTTTTCGGTATTTCAGCCAGATGCTTTATCGCGTGAAGTATCAGGCTGGACGCGGCATGAAAATGCGATGAATTGCTTCCTGTTATAATGGTGCCGTCTTTTAACTCGATTGCCGCTCCGCAATAAATCCCTTCACTCCCCTTATCGCTGTCTCTGGCCTTTAGAGCAGCCTCGTGAGAGGGCTGCACAACCCGCCGATAACCTGTATCAATGTTGAAATCATCCATCATGAGTTCGACCCTCTGGACAGTTTCCTTTGATGTAAGACCCATTACATATTCGCACTGATATCTGAAAAACCTTCTTATTATCTCCTGCTTTGACGCCTCTCTGGACTGTTCGTCATCTATTATGGCAAATCCTGCCCGATTTACCCCCATGTCAGTGGGCGATTGATAGAAAGACTCTCCTCCGCTTATCTTCTTTAATATTCGCCTGAGTACTGGAAAGATCTCAATATCGCGATTGTAATTCACTGTTTTTTCGTTGTACGCCTCCAGGTGAAAGGGATCTATCATATTGAAATCCTTGATATCTGCCGTGGCCGCCTCATAGGCTATGTTCACGGGATGATTGAGCGGAAGATTCCATATGGGAAAGGTCTCGAATTTGGCGTATCCCGCGTTGATCCCTCTCCTTTGTTCATGGTAGATCTGGGAGAGACAGGTGGCCAGTTTCCCGCTCCCGGGCCCCGGACCCGTTACGATTACCAGGGGCTTCTCAGTTTTTATAAAGCTGTTTGCGCCATATCCTTCATCGCTTACAATAAGATCAACTTCTGTGGGATAACCCTTGGTGTATTGATGCGTAAATACATTTATTCCCCGCCTTTCCAGTTTATTCTTAAACATCATGGCGGAAGGCTGACCGTCATAGCGTGTTATTACCACTCCAAGGACATCTATGCCCCAGTTTCGCAGATCATCTATGAGTTTAAGGGCTTCGGAGTCATAGGTAATCCCGAAATCCGCCCTCATCTTCTTTCTTTCAATATCGCCTGCGTAAATGCATAATATCAATTCCGCCTTATCTTTTAGTTCCTTTAAAAGCCTCATTTTGATATTCGGGTCATACCCCGGAAGGACCCTTGACGCGTGATAATCATAAAGGAGTTTTCCGCCGAATTCCAGGTAGAGCTTGTCATTATATTTTTTAGCCCTCTTAATAATCTCTATTGTCTGTTCCTGAATATATTTTTCATTATCAAAAGCTTTGTTCACCTCTTTTTTCTCCTTATCTCATATATTTTAATCTTTCTATTTTACGTTTCGGAACCAGTGCCCTGGACACCTTCCTGACTGTAAGCTCTTCAGCCAGATCAAATGACGCAGTCTGTCTTATATCTCTCGATGAAGCCCCTATCTCCACCTCATATTTACCCGCTTCGGCTATCCAGGAAGATGTTTTCTCATCAAATGAGGCAAGCATCATGGGGTCTATTCCAAAACTCATTTTCTGGCCTTCTTCCGGTTCAAGCATCTTTGTTTTTCCAAAGGCGATGAGTTCATGAACAGGTTTATCCATTCTATTGGCCGGGGCCTTGAGATACACCTGAACCACCTCACGGCCGGCAACTCCACCAATGTTCCTGACATTAGTTGAAACTATCAGGGAGTCCACAAATTTATCACCGCTTATCCCAATACTGTCATATGAAAATTGCGTATAGGAAAGGCCATAACCAAATTCATAGGCAACCTGAATATCGAAGGTGTCAAAATACCGGTATCCCACATAGATATCCTCTTCATAAACCACCTCTGCCGGGACCTTTTTCATGAAGGGATTTCCCTTATTGGCCGCTTCATATTCAGGGGTCGCGGGAAGTTCGATACCGGGAAAATTCCCTGCCGAAGGCACGTCATCATATGACAGCGGAAACGTGTCTGTCAATTTTCCTGAAGGATTTATCCTGCCGCTTAAGACGTCAACAATGGCATTCCCTGTCTCCTGCCCTGCCTGCCAGGCAAGAAAAATTGCATCCGAATATTCGCGCCAGCTCGCAGTCTCTATCACACCGCCGATATTCAGTATGACTATACTCTTTTTACCCTTATCTCTAAACCTTTCAAATACATTCTTTATTAATTCTCTTTCCGTTTCATTAAGATAAAAATCTCCGGGCTCAGGTTTTCTATCACCCATTTCACCTGATATCCTTCCGACAGTGATAAGGGCCACATCATTCTTTTCGGCCATATCGGATATCAAGCCTTTGTCCACATTCATCTCCGGAATCCGTGGTAGAGCCAAAAAGGTCCCCTCAGGCTTCTCCTGCCCTTCTAAGGCGTCTTTTATATGCTTTCGGTAGATACTCTCAAGACATTCATCAATATGATATTCTCCATTCTTTAATCCTTCCGGGAGTGAGATGCTGTATTTCTCATTCACATTACCGCTGCCTGTGCCTCCTGTGATTATGTCATATGAAGTGCTTCCGAATACGGCTACCCTCCTGATATTATCATCAAGAGGAAGGGTTTGTTTTTCATTTTTAAGGAGAACCATTCCCTCGGCCCCGGCCCTTCTGGCCACCTGAGCATGGGCGGCGAGGCCCGGTTTTTCTGAAAAAGCATATCTCCTGAATCTCGGCGTTTTGGCCAGTATCGTGAGAATTCGCCCGACATTTTCATCCAGGACTTTTTCATCAAGATTTCCCTCCTTAACGGCCTTTACTATCTTCTTTGCCTGGGATGGATTCCCGGGCATGATAAGATCGTTTCCCGCCCGCATCTGAGTTGTCGGATCCTCACCGCCACCCCAGTCTGTCATGACGAAACCCTTGAATCCCCAGTCATTTCTCAGGATTTTTGTAAGCAGGTCATGGCTTTCCGATGTATACACACCATTAAGTTTATTGTAGGAAGACATAACGGTCCAGGGTTGTGCCTCTTCAACAGCTATTCTAAATCCTTTGAGATAAAGTTCGCGAAGCGCCCTCTCACTTATGATCGTATCTACAGAGAACCTGTTTGTTTCCTGGTTATTGGCGACAAAATGCTTCGGAGAAGCTCCAACGCCCTGCGACTGAATTCCCTTAACCATTGCTGCCGCCATTCTACCCGTCACTATAGGATCCTCGGAATAGTATTCAAAATTCCTGCCGCACAGAGGATTGCGGTGCAGGTTCATCCCCGGCCCAAGTATAACATCCACACCGTATTCCAGCGCCTCATTGCCCATCGCCTTACCTACTTCATAGATTAGATTCATGTCCCAGCTCGATGCTAATAGAGTCGCGATGGGAAACGCTGTCGCATAATATGTATTTGTATCGTCCTCTCTGACCGGATCGATACGCAGTCCTGCCGGCCCGTCTGCCAGAACCATTGCAGGTATGCCGAGGCTTAATATCTCCGCGGTCCTTCCTGCCGAACCGGGGGCGTATTTTCTTATTTTTCTGACCATTTTCATGTATTCCGGACTGACTTCTTCCTCCTTTATATCCTGGGGATTAACACCCCCCGGAAACAGATCTGCAAATGATTGAGGTATCTCCATCCCTGTACCAACAACCAGCATGACCTTTTCCTCAAGGGTCATTTTATCGATCTTTTTCATGTCAATCTCCTGTATAAGTGTATCAGGGTCAAGCAAAAAAAAAACTCATGCCGAAGGCATGAGTTTTATAGAGAAAATA
>CAZJOB010000061.1:0-5268 GCA_964547435.1 uncultured Desulfatiglans sp.
TATTCCGGGTACATCCTCTTCTTTCGGGTCCAGGGACATGGCCTTTTCAAGGTATTCCAGCCCTTTGACTGGATCGTTTTTTGAAAGGTGAAGGAACCCCAGAAAAAACATTATGTAATATTTTTCAGGGAGAAGTTTATTCATGTCTTTTAATTTTTTTATTGCCCGTTCAGGTTCTTCGTTTTCCGCTATAATTTTCGCCATATACATTCCCACGCCGGAGCCTTTTACCCTTTCCCTGAAATGTGCGCCCGGGATTATGGTATAGAAGGCGGGTATTCCCAGTTGCGGATGTGTCGTGTTGACAACAATAACCTCCATGCCTCTGGCCGAGAGAGCGGAAACACAATTTTCAATTTCCTTTTTTATATTGTCATCAGAAAGATCGGGCAGGTCCTGAATCCTCTTTGTACTGTTATTTTCTATAATAAACCTTGCATCATCAAGGCTCCGGAGTTTTGAAAGACCACTCGCCATATAACAGGCGCTCGTGTTGAAGTCTCCAGCGAGCTGTGCTGTTTCCGCAAGGGCGCGGCTCAGCGCCTTTTGAGGGTCCGGGGCCGTGCCAGCGGTCCATATAATCTCACTCATTTGAGGAAAGGTTGCCGGATCATAGGCCAGGGCCGCCACCGTGGGCATTCCCGTGTCAAGAGACAGA
Source organism: uncultured Desulfatiglans sp. (assembly GCA_964547435.1). Classification (GTDB taxonomy): domain Bacteria; phylum Desulfobacterota; class DSM-4660; order Desulfatiglandales; family HGW-15; genus CAZJOB01. Next base: position 659 of record CAZJOB010000061.1, read on the forward strand.
TCGTTAAGATGCAGCCTGATTCCTTCCCGCCTGTATTTGCCGATCATTTCAACAGACATGGGGTCCGAAACAGATTCCACATCAATAGAGGGTGTTAAAAGCCTGTTTCCGCTCACCAGAGAAGATACATGCCTTTCCACCACCTCGCAGATACCCTGAATTATCGCCTCTTCCCGGCAGTTCCCTGCTGAGGCGCCATTAAACTCGTTTATGGCGCAGAACCAATCAAATGGAATCAGCACCTGTTCCTGACTGGTCAGATTCCAGGCCCGTGTCCATTTAAGAGGGGTTGTGAAAAAAACTTCTTTCACCCTGTCAAGGTCGGCGGAATCATCATGCACGGACATGGCGATCGTTTCAAAGGAAAGGGCCTTATCCTTCACATTCCTGTATTCTTCAATAATAAAGTTCTCTTTATTTTTTCTGAAACTGAAGAAGCTGAACCGTTCAGCCAGTTCCATTATGGCGCTTGCTTCGGCCTGACAGGCAGTGCCGCCCTTTCCCATATATTTTTTCTGGCCTGTAATATTCAGCGCGTCTTTTCCGCAGATACTGAAAAATACAGGGATATCAAGCTTGCCGTTATCAATTCTGACAGTATCCTTAAGGATATCAAGATTCATTTTATTTAATCTGTCCCCGAACAGGGCAATGGTCTCACGGGGCTCCAAAACCTTGTCCTGATCGAGCCTGCTGCGTTTATAGGCATCTTCCAGAATTATTCTGTGAGAATTCATTTATAACCTGTTTCAATCCTTCAGCGTTCTGTTCATGCTGCCTGAAACATAGCCTTCCAGATCAAGGGCAACATGTTTGAATCCTGTCTCTTTTAATTTTTCAACCACCTCAGCGCGAATATCCTCATTCACGAACCGGCTGATATCCTGCGCTTCCACCTCTATCCTTGCAGTGTCTTCATGATGTCTGACCCTTGTCTGCCTGAATCCTATTTGTCTCAGGAACCTTTCAGCCTCATCAATCATCTTTAATTTTTCCGGAGTGACCGGGCTGCCATAGGGGATGCGCGATGCAAGGCAGGCATTTGACGGTCTGTCCCATGTTTCTATGCCCATTTCTTTTGACAGAAAACGTATCTCTTCCTTGTCTAATCCTGCCTTCACCAGGGGCGCTATAAGTCCCATTTCTTCTGCGGCCTTTATGCCTGGCCGATAATCATTCAGATCATCCGTGTTTACAGCGTGCGCGACATGCCTGATCCCCTTTTCATCGGCAATATTTTTGAGCCTCGCAACAAGGGCCTTCTTGCAATGATAACATCTGTCCGAAGAATTTTTTTTAAACTCCTCTATGCCGAGTTCATCGGATTCAAATATTATATGCTCCACCTCGAGTTTGCGGGCAAACAGTGATGCCTGCTCCAGTTCATCCTTGGAATGTATAACAGAATGGGCAGTAGCAGCCAAAACCCTGTGTCCAAGGGCCTGCGTGGCAGCGGCCAGAAGGAAGGCGCTGTCTGTTCCTCCTGAAAAGGCGACCAGAATGGATGGCAGTTCCATCAGATTTTTCAACAGGGTGTCTCTTTTTTCTCTTGTTTTCTTTTCATCCATCTTCATATCTCCTGATCTTCCGCCAATTAACATATCCCGCATATTGAGTCAAGGAGGCCCTGATCCACCATCAAGGTGTCATCTGCTGCGTTGCCTTCAGTCGCTTCTCCTTGCGGCGTACGTTTGTACGCCTCAGTCGGCGCTCCCTCGGCGCCTTGCATCTAACACCTTGCTGGCGGCCAGGGAATAACCAAAATCCTATACTACAATTGACTATCGGAAATTTTGATGGTGGATTTTGGGAGGCCTGCGCTGACAGCGCCGTTTGCAGTAGTCGACTTCGTAAAATCAGGCGGATATTGCCTTCCGGAGAAAAAATCTCTTGTATTCCAATAATAACGTGAAAAAAATGACCTTAGCCTTATTTTATTCTTGATATTTAATTTTTATTCATTTATTGTCGCATGCAGCAAGAATTATAAAAACATTTTTGAAAGGAGGAGGAGAAGATGAACAAGGGTGATCTGATTAATGAAGTAGCAAAGGTGGTAAGCACAAAAAAGGAGGCCCAGGCCGCAGTGGATTGCGTGATCGACAGTATTGCCAAGGCGCTGAAAAAGAAACAGACTGTCACACTAGTGGGGTTCGGCACATTCAAGGTGGACAAGAGAAAAGCCAGAAAGGGCAGAAATCCGCAGACCGGAGAAGAGATCAAGATCAAGGCAAAGAAAGTCCCCAAGTTTGTAGCAGGCAAGGCCTTAAAAGACGCGGTAAATTAACAAGGGTCTTACACACAAAAAAACCCCCACAGGCTGAATCGGCTAGTGGGGGTTTTTATTTCGGACATCAATGTTGCGCTATTTTTTAAAATTTGGATTCTGCATTCCTGTAATAATATTCCTCACACTTTTTATTTCAATGAAAGCCCATGGGCAAGAGGAACAGATATTTCAAGACAATGACCTGACAATTATATACCATGCATCTCTAGGCCCCGCGGTTAAAAATATTGTGAAAATATATCCTGTTGTAAGGGCAGAGCTCGAAAAGGCCCTTAAATGGGAGATCGACTTCAGGCCTTCTATCGCACTCATCAAGGATAATGAAACTTTTCAGAAAATGGCCGGGCATAGATTGGTTGTCGCCTATGCGCTGCCGGAAAGGGAATTGATAGTTATTGATTACTCCAGGATGATGACAAATCCTTTTTCCCTTGACCGGATTATAAAGCATGAACTTTGTCATCTTCTGCTTCATAAAAAGATAAAAAGGCAAAATCTGCCGCGCTGGCTTGACGAGGGTGTGGCCCAATGGGTAAGTGAAGGCCTGGCGGACATAATCATTGAAAATAATCGTGTCCTGGACAGCGCGGTTATTTCAAACCGCCTTATTCCATTGAGACTTATTGAATACCAATTTCCGCAGGAAGACAGTCTGATCACACTGGCCTATGCCGAGAGTAAAAGCATGGTTGAATTTATTGTCAGTGAATACGGCGTCAAAGGGCTGCTGAATCTGATTAAAAATCTTGATGAAGGACATGATTTCGACTCTGCTGTTTATAAAACACTCACAATCTCTTTTGATGATCTGGAAAAAAGATGGTATGCAGGTCTTCAAAAACATGCGACATGGCTCACATTCGTTGTAAATAACCTTTATGAGATCATTTTTTTTCTTGGGGCTGTATTGCTGGTGCTGGCATTCATAAAGGCATTTATGAAAAAAAGGGCCTATAATGAAATGAATGAAGAGGATAGTAACGATTAAATTATGGATAAAAAAATACCAACTCCTGACGACAGTTATCTTATACGATGCCCGAGGCTTGGGCATCAGGTCTCTTTTTCATATTGCCGGTCAGAAAACAATGGCATGCCGTGTTTTAAATGTCTTGATTGCTGGTTTCAGCATTTTGCCGTGGAAGAATGCCTCAGAGCGGATCTTACACAGGAGGAATGGCACAGGATTTTTGAACGCCGGCCCAGGACCAAGGTCCAGTCCCTTTTGGAATTGATAGAGCAGGCGAAGAAATCGGTTAAAGGGAAGTGACAGGTTATTTCAGCAAAACGCAAATGCCCTTCGGTCATGCAATGAAGAGCGACGGGGCCTCTTTGGTTTCCATGTGCAACCGGTTTCGCGCATGCCAAACCGGGCGAACACATAGGTTCGCCCCTACGATTTGTTGGGTATTTTGGTTTTTTTGAAGATCATATAGAGCGCCGGGGCCTCTTTGGCCACCATATATACCTGATTTTCCCCTTTCACCTTGTACCTTGTACCTTGCACCTTGTACCCTGCACCCTGCACCTTGTACCCTGCACCTTGCACCTTGCACCCTGCACCTTGTACCCTGCACCCTGCGCCTTTTCTATTCATTCCCATATATTCTCAGATACTCATCAAACTGGGCCTTTGTATCTTCATCAATGGTCTTTTTCTCTTCGTTGATCAGGACCGGTATCTTTTCCTCATAAAGATACTCAACCACTTCCCTGATTCCCGCGATGGAATACACTGGTATTCCGGTCTTTTCCGTGAATATTTTTATGGTGTTTTCCCCCCTGACGTCAGGAACGATCTTCCCCTCGCGGTCATAGACAGCGGTGCTCTGCTGCCTGTCTATTGCTATACCGATGCCTGCTATCCCGATGGTAATGCCTTTTGACCGGGCCTCTCCATTAAGCCTGTCAATCAATTCATATTTGGTACCCATGGTTGTTGTGACATCATCGACAATAAAAAGGCGGCAGCCGTCAAACAGGGTCCTGTTCACTGTCATACTTGCCGACGTGCTCCCTTCACCATGTGTCTTTACCTCTTTCCTGTCATATTCAAAAAGCATGTCCTTTTTGTAATTCGAATACATTGCGATCGCGGCGGACACGGCTATGGCGCTGCCCTTGTATGACGGCCCGAGAATAATGTCGGTTTTGTCCGCTATCCCTCTTTCCATCATCATATCAGCATACATGCCTCCCAGTTCGGAGCTGTAACGACCGGATCTGAACATTCCAAAATTGACAAAATATGGTGTCGGCCTGCCGTCTTTCAGAATCAGATTATCGGGCAGATAGGTGCGCCAGTTAAGATCGTTAAGCT
>CAZJOB010000061.1:5278-13127 GCA_964547435.1 uncultured Desulfatiglans sp.
GACCCTGTTTCCGCGAGAGTTATTGCTAGTTTCTTTTTATATTCTTCCATTCTTTCCATCTCCCATCTCTTCCAGCGCTGCAGGCAAGAGCTTCCTTATATATTCATCCCTTTCAAAAACGCTCATTTCCCTGAAGATCTTATAGTCCGGGTGTGTTTTACTGAGCATGGGCGGTCTTGCCTGAAGCTCCGGGGCTAAATGATCAAACCTTATTATAAGTTCCACAAGGCTTATCTCTTCACCCGGATAGGAGGCCAACCATCCCAGTCTTCGCATATACTCAAATCTGATTCTGTCGAGCAGAAAAAGGTGCCGGTCCAGAACATCCATCTTATCCTGGGATGAAAGCTCATTAAACATGAAGCCGGAACCGATATCCATGATGTTCATTATCAGGTCATAAAGATAAAAAGGACTGTTTTCAAGTCCCCTGGCGAGAAACAAAAGTGTTTTCAAAGAGATATCTTTGAGGGATGTGGACAGATCGAATTCTTCCTGGAACTGGTTCGTCCAGTTTTTAAAACCCTTTTTGACCTTGATGCCTAAACGCGCCTTATCAAGGTCGACGATCTCCGTCATTATCCGGTCTCCGATATTTATTTATCTTTTTTCAGTGGATATCCGCATTTCACGCATACCTTTTTCTTCAGTTGTTTATGACCACACCTGGAACACAATGTAAAGTTTTCAAAAGGTTCAATATTAATAATATCATCATGTGAATTTCCTGCTTTCAAAGGCCGGATATTCACCCTTCCGCCTGCGTCACTTACCGCTTTCGCGTATTTTTTCAGATATTCAAGGGACGCATCCACCTTGAGTGTCACCGGCGCCCTGTTGATGATCTCTTCAGACACCTCAAGCGATACCCCCAGAATCAACATTTTTTCCTTGAAAAATTCTTTTTCTTCAATCAGGTCAAAAAAAACAACCTTATATTTTCTGTCCATATCATTTTTTTTACAATTATTTTGAAAGACAGGCCTTCACAAAACCATAGAACAGAGGCGCCGGAGTTTCCATTCTTGATTTCAGTTCCGGATGGGCCTGTGTCGCGATAAAGTATTTTGAATCCGGCAGTTCAATAAATTCTACAAGCCTGCCGTCCGGTGAACACCCGGAAAAGACCATTCCATTTTTCGTTAGAATTTCATGATATTCCGGATTGACTTCATATCTGTGACGATGTCTCTCCCAGGCCTCTTCACTGTTGTAAAGGGATCTCACCATGGTTCCTTCCCTTAACAAGGCCCTGCAGGCCCCAAGTCTCATGGTGCCGCCCTTTTCCTGAATATCTTTTTGTTCGGGCAGGATATCAATAACAGGATATCTTGTGCCGGGATCCATTTCCGTGGAATTTGCGCCTTCAAGCCCGCAGACGTTTCTCGCATATTCAATAACAGCCATGTGGAGTCCGAGGCAAAGACCCAGAAAGGGGACATTCCTCTCCCTGGCTATCCTTATTGTCTCGATTTTACCCTCAGCCCCCCTTGACCCGAATCCTCCGGGGACAATAATGCCATCCACTCCGTCTATAAAGGATGTATCGCAAAGATCGGTTGTTTCCACCCATTTCGTTTTAACGCTGCAATTCAGATGCGCGGAGCAGTGATTAAATGCCTCGATTATGGAGGCGTAGGAGTCCTCAAGCCTGGTATACTTGCCGCACATGGCCACGGTTATCTCTTTTTCAGGATTTCTGAGATTACTGACAAGCTGCTTCCATTTTCTTAAATCCGGCGGACTGTATATGTTGAGTTTCTTATGCAGGATTTCAGGAAGACCTTCCTGCTCAAAAACAAGAGGGATCTCATAGATGTCATCAACATCAAGTCCGGTGATAACCGCCTCCGGTTCAACATCACAGAAGCTGGAAATCTTTTCCTTAATTTCTCTTGTAAGATACTCGGAACACCTGCCTATAATAATATCGGGAAAGATGCCTCTTTGTTTAAGCAGGTTGACACTCTGCTGGGTTGGTTTGGATTTCTGTTCATTTACGCCATAAGGTATAGGAACATAGGTTAAATGGACATAGACTGTATTCTCTCTCCCCACATCCTCTTTCATCTGCCTCATGGATTCCAGAAACAGTTCATTTTCAATGTCACCGACAGTGCCGCCGATCTCAATAATTACCAGGTCCGCTAATTCATCTTTTGCCACCTTGAATATATGGTTCTTGATGACATCGGTTACATGGGGGATGTATTGAACGGTCTTGCCGAGATAATCACCCTTTCTCTCCTTTTTTCTTACCATGTCAAAGACCTTGCCCATGGTAAGATTCCAGTTCGATTTGCATGTGACACCCAGGAACCGCTCATAATGCCCGAAATCCATATCCACTTCACCCCCGTCGTCAAGCACGAATACTTCACCATGCTCGTATGGGTTCATGGTGCCGGGATCCACATTGAGATATCCGTCACATTTTATAGGCACTATTTTTAATTTTGATGATAGAAGATGCCCTATTGAAGCGGCAGCGATACCCTTGCCAAGACCTGAAAGAACACCACCTGTTACAATAATATATTTTGTAGTCATGCTATTAGCTTTTTCGCTCTGATATTTGAATGGATTAACATAATATTTTTTAATGGAAATTTTTCTATCTATATTGACATATTTAGTCAAGATAAAATAACCATAAAAATCGGCGCCCGGGTTGTTAAAATGTCAGGAACTCTTCTATCCCTTTAAAACAGCTATGCTATTCCCAATTAGCCAATGTTGATAACTATTTAAAAAATGTTAATTATTTCTAAAATTACAATAAATTAAGAATTTCAATTGACATTGGCATCCCCGGGAAATAAAATTCATATTTAATCTTAAAGGCATCTCGGATTCAGGGGGTAGCAGATGTTAAAAAAGAAAGTGCTCGTGGTTGATGATGAAAAATCTCTCTCAGAACTGATAATGGAGGCCCTTATCCTGATGGGAGGATACGCTGTCGAAAGGGCCGCTGACGGGCAGGAAGCTATCGAAAAATACAAGCTGTTTTCCCCGGATATTGTGTTAATGGATGTTGAAATGCCTGTTATGGATGGCTATGAGTCTTCATCAAAAATCAAGAAGCTTGACCCGGAGGCCCGAATACTTATGCTAACCGGCAACCCCGGAGATTCAAGGGCGCGCAGAACCATTAACGAAGGCATTGCCATCACACTTCTGCAAAAGCCTGTAAAGCTTATGGATCTGAATCGAACCATCAGCGAAAATCTGTCCGCCTGCGCCTGATAATCAACCTTTAATAATACACTGCCTGTTATGACTTCCTTAATTGCTATAGTTGGACGACCGAATGTAGGCAAATCGACCCTTTTTAACCGGCTTAAAAGGTCAAGGGATTCCATTGTGGATGATCAGCCGGGTGTAACCAGGGACCGGCTCTATGCCTCTGTCCGGTGGGAGGGAAAACCCTTCATCATTATTGACACCGGCGGATTTGACCAGTCCGGCGACGAGCCCCTTAACCAGCAGGTGAAACAGCAGGTCTTAAAGGCGATAGAGGAGGCGGACAATATCATCTTTCTGCTGGACGGCCGTAAAGGCCTGATGCCCGGAGACGAAGAAATCGCCGATCTCCTTCGCAGATATGATAAAAAGACATTTGTTACAGCAAACAAGGTAGACGGCCCGGAGCATGAAAATCTGATTCTTGATTTTTACAGACTGGGCGTTGATAAGATCTATCCTCTATCCGCTGCCCATGGTTACGGCCTGAAGGATCTTATGGAGGATATCACAAAATCCCTGCCCGAGCAGGAACAGGAATCCGTTGATGCAGATCAGATAAGGGTGGCTGTCCTTGGCAGACCGAACGCGGGAAAATCATCTCTCATCAATAAAATTCTCGGCATGGATCGGCTTCTGGTGAGTGATATTCCCGGAACAACAAGGGATTCAATTGACAGCAGTTTTACCTTTAGAGGAAGGGAGTACCTCCTTATTGATACTGCCGGCATAAGAAGAAAGGGAAAGGTAAAAGACAGGATAGATAAATATTCCATGATCAAGGCGATCAGGAGTATCGACCGCTGTCATGTGGCGGTTATTCTCATTGATGCTGATGAGGGGATTGCCGAACAGGACGCCCGCATCTGCGGTTATGCCCTTGACCGGAGCAGGGGCATTGTTCTGGCTGTAAATAAATGGGATCTTATAAAGAAAGACGCCGAAAGGAAAAAACGGCTTGAGCTCTCTATCGATCGTCAGCTTCAATTCATATCCTACGCCCCCCAGATCAACATCTCAGCCCTTACCGGTGAAAAGGTTAATAAACTGTTTGATAAGATCGACCTGGTATATGACCAGTTTAACATGAGGGTAAACACCGGAGCGGTTAACCGCTCAATTGATGAGATGATTCAAAAGAGGCCCCCGCCTGTTACAGGGCGGACAAGGCTGAAATTTTATTATGCCACACAGACAGGCACCAGGCCGCCCACCTTTGTTGTTTTTGTGAACAGGCCCGATGCAGTCCATTTTTCATATAAAAGATTCATGATAAACCAGTTGAGGGAGATATTTAAACTTAATAATACACCCATAGATGTCATCTTCAGGGAAAGGAAAAGAGATAAGAAAAGATGAGTCTTTTATGAAACAGGTCTGTTATGAAAAATCGGTACAGGGACTATAATTCCTACCTGAGAGGAATCTTCGGAGAGAGGGTGCAGAAGATATCTCTTGATGCGGGATTCAACTGCCCCAACAGGGACGGCACTGTATCCTCTTCCGGGTGTATCTACTGTGATTCAAGGGGGTCGGGCAGCGGGGCCATGATTCTCAGGAAAATGTCCATTGAAGAACAGGTTTCTTCTGGCATTGAAAACGCCGGGAAAAGGTATAAGACAAAAAATTTTATCGTATATTTTCAGTCCTTTACCAATACTTACGCGCCTGTCTCTGTCCTGAAAGACCTGTATGCCAGGGCGCTTGCCCATCCCTCAGTCGCGGGCATATCCATCGGCACACGCCCCGACTGTGTTGATAATGAGATTCTTGAACTCATAAGTTCCTATAAGGAAAAATACCTCGTATGGATAGAATACGGCCTGCAATCGGCCCATGACAGCACCCTCATAAAGATCAACCGGGGTCATGATGCGGCGTGTTTTGAAGAGGCGGTGCGAATAACACATGAATACGGCCTGAATATATGCGCCCACGTGATACTCGGCCTTCCGGGAGAGACCAGGGAGATGATGATGGAAACCGCCCGTTTTCTTGCGGGAATGCCCGTCAGTGGAGTCAAGATACATTCGCTTTATGTCAGCAGGGGCACAGCGCTCGCTGACATGTATGAGAGGGGAGAATTTGAGTGCATGGGCAGGGATGAATATATAGATACGCTTATAGATTTTCTGGAGTTGCTTCCTCCCGAATATGTAATACAGAGGGTGACGGGCGATCCGCACAGGAATGAACTGGTGGCGCCGGAATGGACCCTGGAGAAATCATTGAATTTGATGCTTATCAAACAGAGACTGGAGGAGAGGGACACATGGCAGGGAAAGAGATATCGCAACTGTACTGCTGGAACATGGAAATCGACGAACTGAAGATTAACATGGCATCTTCCGAAAAAGGGGCGGTCAGAGTGGAAATTTCATTTGACAGCGCCGATCCTGTTGAATATTTTAAGGCCCTTTTTCCCCTGTCAAAAATGGAAAAAAACAGGGAGATGAATAATACACTCATTGAAGCTCTGAAAGGGGCCATGGGTGGTCTGGCCGCAGTTCCTGTCCCGACTGATATTGAATGCACGCCTTTTCAGCGGGACGTGCTGGAAAGGATTGCCATGATTCCCTTTGGAGAAACAAGGACCTATGGCGATATCGCAAGAATAATAGGAAAACCGGGAGGCGCAAGGGCTATAGGCCAGGTGATGAATAAAAACCCGCTGCCCCTGATCTACCCCTGACACAGGGTAATAGCCGTCGGGGGTCCCGGCGGATTCTCGGGAGGTCTCGAATTAAAGAGATATCTGCTTGAAAGGGAGAAGAGACTGGCATCATGAACAACTATGTCCACGGCTATTCAAATATAGAATCCGAAAGGCTGGCAGACCAGGCCGGGACACTTGCCGGTCTTCTGCACCATGATACACGTTATCCTGCCGGCAGCCTTGTTCTGGAAGCCGGATGCGGCATCGGCGCCCAGACCGTTTTGCTTGCTAAAAACAGTCCGGACGCCCGGTTTATATGCATGGATATTTCAAAGGATTCATTGGAAAGGGCAAGGCGCGCGGCAGAAGAAAATAACCTCACAAATGTCATTTTCGAGCAGGCCGATATCTTTAACCTCCCCTTTGACGAGGAAAGCCTTGATCATATCTTTGTGTGTTTTGTGCTTGAGCACCTGAATGAACCTTTAAAGGCATTGTTAAATCTGAAAAAGATATTGAAAACCGGAGGTTCAATAACTGTTATCGAGGGAGACCACGGTTCATTCTACTCTCATCCGGAAAGCAGGGAGGCGATGCTGGCCGTCCGATGTCTTATAGAGATACAGGCGCGAATAGGAGGGAATTCCCTTATCGGTCGGCAGGTATACCCCATTCTTTTTAGCGCCGGGTTCAAGGAAATTCATGTGTCGCCACGAATGGTTTATGTGGATTCAAGCAGGCCGGAACTTGTGGAAGGTTTTTCAAAAAAGACATTCACCGCCATGGTAGAAGGTGTAAGAGAACAGGCCCTTGAGATGGGCCTTACGAATGAGGAGACATGGAATAAGGGCATAAGGGATCTGTACAGGGCAACTGAAGAAGACGGCACTTTCTGTTATACCTTCTTCAAGGGGACAGGTATTAAAGGGTAATCCCTCTTCACCACCTATCCCCTGAAAAATCATGCAGCACGGAACAGCAGGTCTTCTGATACCTTATTTCAAGGCCGTAATTCCTGGCGTGCTCAATGGCCTCTTCCGAAGGGATGGCCATGCGTGTGATTCCCGCGTCAATGGCCATTTTTTCCAATTCTACATCTCCTCTTTGCCTTGCACAGCCAAGACTCATCAAGACATTCGGCATCATTAATCTGGCCTTTGCTATAATCTCCGCGATATCTTCCGCCTTTGGGGCGGGCCTTCCCCACATAGGCGTTCCGGGCAGCGGCATTAATGAAACGATTACAAGTTGTTCAACACCCAATCCGGCCAGCATCTCTAAAGCCCTTGCCTCGGAACCGATGCTGCCATGCCTGATACCGCAGACAACATGAGGGACAACCTTTATCCCCTCTTCTCTCATGTGTCTTATCGTGTCAAATATCCTGTCAATTCCAAAATTTACATGACAGATCTCCCGATATGTCTCATCATCCCCTATAACATCGATGAGCGCCTGATCAATCCCCGCGTCCTTAAACTCCTTTGCCATGAATGGCTCGATTATTCCGCTGTGGATTGAAACCAGAAGGTTTGTCTTTTCCTTTATCTCTTTTACTGCGGGCAGGAATCTGTCCCACGGCAGCCGCGCCTCTCTATCGCATCCCCCTGTGACAAGGATGCCGTGGCATCCCTTCTCTTCCATACGTATTGCCATATCCACAAGCTTCGAGGGGGTCCGGGCAGCAAGCATTGTTCTTAAAAGCCTGCCTTTACAGTGATCGCACAGCAGTTCACACCTCTTTCCGGTCATGGATATGGCAGGATAGGCCCCTTTGATCCCGTCACAGGTAAACATGCCGGGGAGGAAGGCGATAAACCTCTTGCCAAATTTTTCCCAGGACAGTTCTCGGGATTCTATTAGATGTTCCTCAAGAACCATTTTTTTAATCTTATAGTGCATTCATTTCATCATTCCAATATCAGCCGGTCCACGGTCCAAGGTATAAGG
>CAZJOB010000062.1:0-13119 GCA_964547435.1 uncultured Desulfatiglans sp.
TTATGGGCATCATACAGCAGAATATCTTGGAAATGATATCCTTTGACATGGTCGCCATTAGCACAGCAAGAACAACAAGGATGTTACACAGAATTCCTCTCAGAAATGCTTCCAGAAAGGGCAGGGCTATCTTGGCATTGGCAATTTTAAGAGCAAGCTCGCCCAGGCCGTTTAACCGGTCTGCAACGCCAAGAAGGCCGGAATTCCAGACAACCAGCACCAGAACAAGCGAACCTATAAAATTTCCTATATAGACTGTTACCCAGTTTTTGAGGATTTTATTGAAAGGGTAGACCGTGCCGACTGTATTTACTATCATTATTATATTTCCTGTAAACAGTTCCGCCCCGGCTATAACCACCAGCATAAGACCGACACTGAAAACCGCGCCCCCGACCACCTTTCCCATACCCTGTTCAAGTGCTACGAGAAATAGATGCCCTCCGAACCCTATATACAGGCCCGCCAGCATTCCGAGCAGCAAAAGCTGCCAGACCCTGGTGTTTGCCTTTTTGATACCCAGGGCCATGACCCTTTTATTCAGTTCATTAACAGATAAAGCCGGCTCATAATCGACCTTTGCGTCAGTTTTTTCTGCCATAATATTACTCCTTTTCTAAAGAAAGTCATTATGGTTGTTCAATACATCCCTGCCTTAAAAATTATGTCTCTTTTTCGACCTTAAATACAGAACAACACCCATTAACCCGAAAATATATCCAATTCCTCCTATTATCTCGGTAATTCCCGGTCCCTTTTCTTTCCTCAGTTCGGCAATGTTTCTTGACAGGGGTTTCAGCCTGTCATCCAGGGCATCCTCCACTATTTTCCTTATCTCATTTCTGCTGACGTGTATTTCGGTCTCAGTGGCTGTATGTTCGGCCTCCTGTGTTTCAGCGCCTGCTGTTAGAGTATCCGCCCCGGCCGGGGATTCGTCCAGGTTAAACAGATACTCGGCTCCGTGCCCCATGGAGGATGTAAGTACAATACGAAGGTCTGTCTTTTGAGGAATTTTAAAGGAAAATTCACCCCTTTCATTTGTGTTTCCTTTAAGGATCTCTTTGCCAAAAGGATCGTATACGCTTATACTTCCATTGATTACCTTTTTGTTGTCGTTATAGTAGCTTTCAGTAAAAATCGTATTTCCCTCGGTCCAGGCAAAGATATGAACTCCATGGGCTTGCGCTATGGATGACTGCATAAAAACCAGGCACAGGATGGAAAACAGATAAATTTTAACATGCTCGCCGCTATTTATCATACACAGCCTCCAGGATCTCAGGTTTTACCTTTTTGATAAATCGCACGCAGAAGAGAGTGATAATACCCTCGATAAACATAACCGGAAGGTTGGCTATCACAATAACCCTCGCTACGTTCAAAAAATGCTCCCCTGTGAGAAACAGTGACAGGGCAACCATAATACTGCTCAAAAAGACCGCTGCGAATCCGACCATAAAAGAGGCCGCCGCCGACCACCTGACATTATTGCTTCTGACGCCCGGCCCGAATATAAGAAAACAAAGCAAGGCCGGCAAGGCCATATTTATGGTGTTGACTCCAAGGGAGGTAAAACCGCCATACTGAAAAAGAAGGGCCTGCAGAAGAAGCCCGACCAGGATAGCGGGAAACGCCACCCAGCCGAGGAAAAGGCCCAGAAGCCCGTTGAGGACAAGGTGCACGCTGGCAGGGCCTATGGGGACATGCACAAGCGAGCCTACAAAGAAGCAGGCGGAGAGTATCGCCACCTGAGGTATGCGGTCATAATCTATCTTTTTCAGCCCGATAGCCGTTCCAACCCCGGCAAGGACAGCGCCTGACAAAAGAACCTGACCTGTAAGTATTCCTTCTGATATATGCATTTAATCTTCTTGTTAAATAATACTGTCAATTATTAAGCAGGGGCCCCGGTATTATTCAGGGCCTTCCGAATCTCACGAGAGAGATCCGCAAGTACAAAGGGTTTCATGAGAAAGGCCTTTACTCCAAGGTCGCCTGCCTTCTGTTCTGTGGTTTTATCACTGAAGCCGGTGCATAGTATAACAGGCGTGTCCGGTCTTATCTTATGCATTTCACCGGTCAGATTGATACCATTGATATCGGGCATTATAACATCTGAGATAACAAGATCGAAACTTTCAGGGATTTCCCTGAAGATATTCAATGCCTTTTTACTGTCCATAAATGCCGTTACCCTGTAACCTAACTTCTGCATTAATTCAACACCTATCTCAAGGGATGTTGATTCATCATCAATAAAAAGGATATGTTCGCTTCCGCCCTCAAGCATTGAGTCAGGAGAGGCCTTGCCTGTAAAAACAGGGAAAAATATGCTGAAAACAGTGCCTTTTCCATACTCGCTTTTAACATCAATCACCCCGCCGCACTCTTTGACAATGCCCTGCACTATCGAAAGCCCCAGGCCTGTTCCTCCTGAATCCTTTCTGGTTGTAAAGTATGGTTCAAAAATCCGGGATAATAACTCCTTTTTTATCCCTATGCCGTTATCACTGATCTCCAGTTTCTGATAAAGCCCCGGTTTCAGTTGCTCTGGCAAAGGCTTCGATGATTCGTCCACACGAACATCAGTTAAACTTACATTTATATTACCTTTACCCTCCGGCATGCAATGCCCGGCATTTGTGCATAGATTCATCAGCACCTGATAAATCTGTGTGGGATTTGCCTCAACATATGAATTGCTTTCAATCTTATGGGTTATATTAATACTCTTAGGCATGGATGAACGCAAAAGTTTCAGCAGATCCTGAACTATCTTGTTTATCTGTATCGGCTTACGTTCCATATCCGTCTGACGGCTGAATGACAGGATCTGGGCCACCAGGTCCTTGGCCCGCTCACAGCCCTTTATCACCTGTTCTATTTCTTTCCTTACCGGCTTTTCTGAGGCACAGTTCATTAAGGCGATTTCAGCATAGCCCATCACAGCCATAAGGATGTTATTAAAGTCGTGCGCAATGCCTCCCGCGAGTGTGGCCAGGGCCTCCATCTTCTGCATCTGAATAAGCTGCCTTTCCAGACCATAGAGTTTTGTTTCGGTAACCTTTCGTTCTTTAATCTCATCTTCCAGTTTCCTGTTTGTCGCCTCAAGTTGCGTTAATTTGTCTTCCAGTTTATGAATGAGCCTCTGGTTATATTTCTTAAGGAAAATCTCCTCTTCCAGAACAGGGGCTTCTGTATATGAGGTCTGTTCTGTTTGAGACTTTTCAATAACCTCGCGTATTATTGAAATCAGTAAGTCAGGTGAAACAGGTTTGACAATAAAGCGATCCGCACCCAGGTCCCTGGCAAATTTTTCATCTTTCGCGTCAGTATATGTGGCCGTGTAAATAATAAATGGAATCATCTTAAGCCTGTCATCAAGCCGCCACTCACGGCACAGTGCAAATCCGTCCATTACCGGCATCAGGATATCCGACATAATCAGGTCCGGGGGTTCTTTACGCGCCTTTTCCAGGGCCTCGCTCCCGTTTTTTGCGGATTCGACCTCGTACCCGTTTGCCTTAAGAAGTGTTTCAGCCATGTACAGATTCTGCTCATTATCATCCACAATAAGTATTCTGGTCATTTAAAAACTCCTCAAAAAAAATGAGTAATTATAAAAATTTATTAATTTCATCAATAAAAGTAGCCGGATTGATGGGTTTTTCTATATACCCTGTACATCCGGCTTCAAGCGCCTTTTCACGATCTCCCACCATAGCGTAAGAGGTAACAGCAATAATCGGAATATCTTTTACACTATCAATGCCGCGTAATCTCCGGGCTACTTCATAGCCATCCATAAGCGGCAACTGTATATCCAGAAGGATCATAGCGGGAACCTCTCTGCATGCCATATCGATGCCTTCCTGGCCGTCACGGGCGGCAATTACCCTGAAGCCGCTTTTTCCCAGTATAAAGGTTATAAGATACAGGTTCTGTTCATTATCCTCAATAACAAGAATAGTATGTTCCATGATGTTTATTCTCCTGCCGGAAGTTTAAAAACAAAAACCGCACCCATATTCTCACCTTCACTGTGCGCGCTGATCTCTCCTCCCAGCAGAGACAGGAGTTTTTTGCATATGGACAGCCCCAGGCCGGTGCCCTCAAAACGTCGTGTAAGACCTGTCTCAATCTGCTGAAAGGCTTGGAACAGCTTATTTATATCCTTTTTGGCAATTCCGATGCCCGTGTCCCTTACTGATGTAATTATCCACTGGCCATCCTTCTCACAGTGTATTGATACATCTCCTTCCTGTGTGAATTTAATGGCATTATTCAAGAGATTAAGCAATACCTGCTCGACACGCCGCCGGTCACTTCTGATTATTCCGATATCCGGCGAGATTTCAACGCTTATTCCGATACCCTTTTGCAGGGCCATGGGAGAAACTGTTGACACGGCCTTGTTGATCAGGTCTGCAAGTGAAAATTCCTCTGAGGCTACATCCAGTTGGCCGGCTTCAATCTTGGAGAGATCAAGGACATCATTTATGAGGCTTAAAAGATGATTGGCGCTGTTCTGCACCATTAATAGCTGTTTTAATTGTTCATCATTAAGGGGCCCCACAAGCTTCTGAACCATAATGCCCGTAAAACCTATTATGGAGTTAAGAGGGGTGCGAAGCTCGTGCGACATGGAGGCCAGAAACGCGGATTTCAGTCTGTCCGACTCCTCGGCTCTTTCTTTGGCAATAGCCAGTTCCGCTGTTCGTTCCTCCACCTTCTTTTCAAGTCCTTCATAGGCAATTTTAAGGGCCTCCTGCGCCCTCTTGCGTTCGGTAATGTCCCGAATAAACACCAGGTCCGCGGGGCGGTCAAGATAGGTTATTCGGGCTGCATTGACCTCGGCGGGTATCTGTTTCCCATCCTTTCGAATAAATAAAGTTTCATAAATACCGGCAATTGCCTCGCCTTCCATGCGGTCATAATATTTATTTTCTATGGCCGCCTTTTGATCAGGGTGAAGGTAAGAAACAAAGGGCTGGTCAATAAAGTCAATAGCCTCCTGCCCTGATAAGGCGATTGCCCGTGGATTGGCGTATCGTATAAGCCCGTCCTGAATTATCACAATGCCGTCATTGGCGAGTTCCACGAGGTTGCGGAATTTTATTTCACTCTGACGCAACGCCTGTTCAACCTCTCTGCGCTCCTCTATTTCCCTCTGAATCGTGTTTACCTGAAGGGCATTGGCCATAGCGAGCCCTATCGTCTTTCCAATGGATATCAGGGTCTCTTTTTCAAAACCGGAAGGTTTATATGGTTCCTTGTTTATCAGGTTCATTGCTCCCAGAACCCTTTCCCTTGCAAGCAGAGGAATAGACAATATGCTTTGCGACCCCCCCGCGATAAGGGACTGTTTTACGTTTGGCGCCAGGCGCGCATCTGAAGATATATTGACGCTGGACAGGATCTGTTTCTGATTAACCGTGCTGCCGGTCAGGGAGCCATCCAGGGGCAGCACGGCTGACTGTTTCAGTGTTTCAGGATCAAACCCCTTTGAAAAAATCATCTCAAGCTGCCTTAATTCCTCATTAAGCCTGAAAATAGCAACTCCAGGCGACCGGCTGTAATTCATCATAGCGGTCACCGCGTTCTGCGCGACTGTCTCTATTTCCAGAGAACTGTAGACAATATCCGCGATACTGTTTATGGCGATCAACTGCTTGTGTTTATTATGAATCTCCTCCAGCATGCGGTTAAATGCATCGGCAAGTTTCCCTATGGCGTCCCTGCTTTCATATACCAGCGGCTGTACAAAATTTCCCTTTCCTGCGAGTTCCGCCTGACGTGCGAGATTATTGATGGGAGCGCTTATCTTTTTTGCTACATACAGTGAAAAGGCCGTGCCTATAATTAAGGCCAGCAGGGTGAATAAAAGGACATTCTGTTTGAATAAGGCCATTTTCTGCTGAACATCATCAAAGGAGAATCCTGTATACAAAGATGCGTACTGCGTATCGTCTATGATAATAGGGGTTATTTTGCTGTAAAAAAACACCTCGTAAATCTGCCCGGCATTAAGCGGATTTTCGCCCTTTGTTTCTTTTTCTATCTCATGGAACAGTCTTCCGTCAAAGTTGTGGTCATTGTGTGTTAATATCCGGTTGTCCGCGCTGTCAACCACAAAGGCGTATCTCACATTTTTAAAACCGGCCAGGCCGTTAATCATATTGTCCAGGAGCTCCTTGTTATAGATAACAAAGGAATGTGACATGGAAAGACGCGTGTAATTGATAAGTGAATCAGCCCTGTTGCTTGCCTCTTTGATCAGGGTTTGCTCAACCGATCCCATGAGTTTAAATATGATGATAATAGTGACGCAGATTACCGGAATAACCGAAAGTATCGTCAGTTTATAGAAGAGACTCCGGTCTTTGAATATTAGAGATGCAAGCCCCATTTAGCGGTTGCCTCCCTTATACACGTCATGGAGATCTATCATTCCGGAAGAGGAAGGATTAAAGTTCTTTACCTTTTCGGAAACAGCGTAGTATTCGACAGGCGCGTATCCAAATATCATGGGGGCTTCATTAAAAATTATCTCCTGTATCTTTTGATAATGATCTATTCTCGATGTTTTATCCATTGTCTGCTGGACCTTATCCATCATCATGTCAAGCTCTGCTGAAGAGAATCCTGAATAATTTGCGCTCCCGCTGGATCTTAATTTTGGTATAAGGATGTCTGCCGGATCAAGTGTTGAATTACCCCAGGAACCCACAAAAATATCCCACGGGGCGTCAGCGCCTGTATCCTGTGGACGAAAATAAGGCACGATTTTTAACTGAACCTTTAATCCCATCTTGGTCAGGTACAGGGAAATACTGTCCGCGAGAATAAGATCATTCCTGTTTGCAAAAATAGAGATCACATAATCATAAGGGTATTCGGCCTCATTCAGCAACTCGCGGGCCATTGTTGTGTTGTAGGGATAGGGTTCAAGCCGGCTGTTAAAGCCAAATGCGTTCGGCAGCACAACAGTGGCCAGGATATGTCCCTGACCGGACAATTTATGCTTGATTATCGTATTGATATCCACGGCATAATTCAGGGCTCTTCGAACGCGAATATCATTCATGGGGGGGCGTGTGCAGTTTATTTCGGCAAAATAACTCTTTGTCGCGGGGATCTTTAAAATCCGAATTCCTGAAGCCATTCCGAGCGCAGTTATATATTCAGGAGAAACGTCAAAAAGGATATCACACTTACCGCTTTTTAACATGGCCAGTTGATCCAGTGAAGAGGGCGCAATCTTAAACACAACCTGCCTGAGAGGCGCTTTCTGCACCGGCGGGCGAAGGGAAGATCCGCCATAATAATCCTCGAAACGTTCAAGCACTATCTCATCTCCCCTTTTTCCCCTGACAAATTTAAACGGACCGGCGCCCACCGGAAAATCGTTAAATCCGTTCGACCCTACCTTTTTAAAATATGACTCGGGTATTATTTCCTGCAATGAAAGCATCAGGGGAAGAATTGGCCAGGGATGTCCTGTTTTTATCCTTATTGTGAGTTCGTCAGGGGCAGTAACTTCAATAACCGGTTCAAAAAGCCCCTTTCTGGGGGAAATCTCATGCGTGTAAATATCCTCATTGATAACCCTTTCAAGGGTGAACTTGACATCATAAGCAGTCAATCTTTCGCCATTATGAAACCTGACCTTATCACGCAGCCTGAACTCCCATTCGGTATCGCTTATGAGTCGCCAGGACTCGGCAAGTTGAGGAACCACATTGTTTTTTTCATCCCTGGCAGTAAGGCTGTCAAAGATGTTCTTCAATACAATCTGGGTTATTCTGCTGCGATGCATGGCGGGGTCCATTGTGACAACATCATCTGGCAGGCAGATAACAAGGGGGTTGTTGTCAGGTTCGGCGATTATCTCTTCTCCGCTGATGGACTTAAAGGAGTAAAATATAAACAGTGGCAATAATATCAATGAATTAATTATTAATCCCATGTTCATTTTATGGAATGCCGAGCGATATGTATTGCCTGAATATTTTTGTCTGACCGGTGCCATAAAATGCCTCGAGGAGAAGCTTAAAACCAAGCATGGTTCTAACAGGGCCGAGCCATAAATTTTGAATATGATCCAGAATAAGGTAAAATTATATTTTTTTAAATCTTCAGTGTCAATCCATATCAGATATTAATCTTGTCCAAAACGGTTCACGCAGGCAGCAAGGCGAAGGCATGGATAAACACGGTATAAGGTTCACGGTATAAGGTATAGGGTAAAAGCATAAGAATATGTAGGGGCAGGTCCCTTGGCCTGCCATAGCTTTGGCGACGGAGGCTGCCTTCCCGCTGGAGGTGTCAGAGGGCATAAATTTCGGGCAACCAGCCTCCTGGCATCCGCGATATTATATTACCTCTGCCTTGAGTTCTGCGCTATAAACACAAATTTATTTTTCTTTGCATTGCGGGCAAAACCTGTTTTATTATCTGAATTTCAGTTTTATAATATTGGTTGGGTAACTGCCCGATTTTATTAATTAAAAAATGTAATTTTCAGTTTATTTTGGACAGTAATGAAGCCAAATATTTATCAACAGCAACAAAAAAGGGGTGAACAGATGTCATATACTAAAGAATTCAGCACGGAAGTTCTGGTGGCGGGCGGCGGCATGGCTGGTGTTGCGGCAGCGGTTACTGCCGCGCGAAACGGCATGAAGACCATGCTGGTGGAAAGCCAGGGCAGCCTTGGCGGACTTGCGACCAACGGACTGGTGACCGGTGTCGCGGGCATGGTGGAGGGTATCTGCATGGAGTTTCTGGAAAGGATGAATGAAGAAGGCGCCCTGTATTCAAGACCACATTGCCCGGCATTTGATCCTGAAAAGGGCAAGATCATACTGGAACGTATGTTGCTGGAAGCCGGTGTTACGATACTCTACTGGACATATTCTATTGATACCAAGGTTGATGCCGGCAGGATAAATAAGGTGATATGCCATAGCAAATCAGGCAGAATGGAAATATCCGCGAAGATGATCATTGATACGACCGGAGACGCCGATGTGTCTGCCTATGCCGGTGTACCCTATGAGGTGGGCGGTGCTGATTTCAACGGCTACAATATGTCTACAACTCTGGCCTTCAGAATGGCCAATGTGGATATGATCGAATACGGCAGGGCCTTGTATGAATGGAGATCAGGGCAGAAAGACCCGGTGTCTATTTCCATTATTGCGGACCTCGAGGAAGAGGCGGTAAGGAATGGAGATCTGCCTTATTTTATTTTTCCAACGGCACTGATATACCGGGTGCCCCAGACACCTGAGAATGATTCGGACATCACAGTTATGACGGCGCACAGCTTTAAAACCCATAATCTCGATGTGGAAGACCTTACCAGACAGACTATTGAACAGCATGAACAGATTATGTCACTTGAAAAATTTTTCAGAAAATACGTTCCGGGATTTGAGAGATGCCGGATTACGAATATCGCGTCTATGCACGGTGTAAGGGATTCAAGGCGGATAATCGGCGAATATGTGCTGAAGGACGAAGATGTTGCCTGCGCAAATAAATTTGATGACGGCATAGCAAAATTCCCTGAATTTTTTGACACACATCACCCTACCAGCGCGAAAATCGGATTTATGAGACATATTCATCTGGATAGGCCAAAAGGAAAGGCCGTATGCAGGCCCTCCCAGTGTTCGAATGAGATGCACCCCTTTACCAGACCTGAAGGTTTTGAGGCCAGGTGCGACCCGAAAGAGTATTGTGAAATCCCCTACCGGTCCCTTGTTCCCTTGAAAATGGATAATCTGCTCGTGGCGGGCAGGTGCGTGTCCGCTGAATTCAACGCCCTTGCCGCGGTTCGTGTTATCGCGACAGGAATGAGCACGGGTCAGGCTGCCGGAATTGCCGCTGCCCTGTGCGTAAAAAACAATATTATTCCCAGAGAACTGGACGGAAAACTCGTGAGAAAGACGATGATTGAGCAGGGGGTTCCCCTGGACAAAGAACCTGACGGGCACTGGGCCGAGGCAAAGAAGATAGAGGGCGAATATGTTGTCGGTCCCGGAGACTTTATCTGGTTCAAGACCCCGGAAGGTCTCAAGGCCCATTTTTAAAAGATTTAAACCGCCCTGATAAACGGGTTTTATCAGGGCGGATTGTATTACATATCTGGGGTAAGAATTCTACGGAAGCTTGACGCCTTATTCTCCGGCCTTTTCCTTCAGTGTGTCTTCCAAGGCTTTTGTTGCCGCATCCTTGGGCATTATTTCCTCTATCTTTTCCGTAGCCTGATCCTTTATTTCCTCTACCTGTTTGTTCACTTCAGATTCAAGCTGCTCCTTGGCCGTGTCCGCAGTCTCCTGAATCATCTGCTTCCCCTGTTCTATAATGGCCTCTCCTGTCTGCTCCATCTGCCCCATTGCTTCAGCAACCTCGGAATCCGGCAAGGGTTCTTCCACAGACGCCGGGGCCGGTATTGAAGGCGCCTGTTCCGTGACAGCCTTTTGAGCTGGCTGAACCGCCTCTGTTGCAGGTTCGGTTGTTTCCTCCTTTTTGGAGCATCCATTTACAATCAAGACCATACCTGCCAGGATTAAAACTACTAATGCTATTTTTTTCATGATTTTCCCCCCTTGTTAAAAATTAATAATTAATTAACACTCAAACCTGAGCGTTAAGACCATGAATATTTGTGCAAATATTCATAACATTCTAAAATAATTGAAATTATCCTGTCACTGCTTTTTTATTTTGTCAAGAGTGATCTCAGATTAAAGAATAACTATCACACCTTTTATAAAAACAGGTCACCCTGTCTGCCAGGTTCCGGTCACAATATTCATGATGCTAAATATTTTTTTGACATACAAGGGTAAATTCTTTATTCTTCGTTCATCAAAGTGAGCGTTCTCATCATTCACCCGGATGCTTCATATCTGTAAATAAGGAGACATATGCCTGAAGATTTCAAGCCCTGGACATGGAAGCCGCCTGAAGGTTTTTCAGCCCTTGATAATGATGCCTCCCGCCAGGATGCTCATGAAAAGGTGTCGGGGCAGGCAGTCTACACAAGGGATGTATCTCTTCCCGGAATGCTCTATGCCAAGATACTTACATCGCCCTATGCCAATGCCAGAATTATTAAAATGGATACAAGCAGGGCAGAGTCACTGACCGGGGTGCGGGATATCTTGAAATTCGATGATCCTGATATTGAGTTTGAAAACTCCACGGGCGGATACTGTTCCGGCCAGTACAATATCCTTACTCTTCCTTCCACAGCCGATTTTTATCAGCACCCGCTTGGAGTTGTTGTGGTAGCGGATACCGAGGAGATATGCGACAGCGCACTGAAGCTGATAGAAATAGAATGGAAAGAAGAGCCGTTCATTATGGATATGGAAGAATCGCTTAAACCGGGCGCTCCCCTGATTATGCCGGAGGTTATACGCCTGAATGCAGCCGCAGCGGAACCGAATACCGTGCTAACCCGTTCGTCTGAAATAGGTGATATCAAGCAAGGATTTGCTGAAGCGGACAGTATAATTGAGTATACTTTTACCAGGGCGCCCAATACGGTGGCAGGAATTGAAGGTATGGCCTGTGTCGTCCAATGGAGGGGTGATTTTCTGGATATCTGGCCCCATCACGCGTCGCATATTGAACCGATGCTGAGCAATCCGAGCCTTCCTTCAGTCGGATTGGCAAATGTCTCGCTCGGGTTTGGAAGAATACCGGTAGATGTGAAATCCCCGCCGAAAAGTAGAAAAGATCCGCTTCCGCCTGTCTGTGAACCCAACATGATTAATGTGACCCTTCCATACCAGGGCGCCTGGTATGGCGGCATTTCATGGCTTTCGTACTCCACGGGATTTATACGCATGGCGGCAATTCTCGCGAAAAGGGCGAAAAACAGGCCCGTGAAATTACTCTATGATGAAAGCAATTTTTATCTGACCGGGGATGACGCGGCAATATACCGGTGCAAAGCGGGCGCTAAAAAGGATGGAACCATAACCGCCTGCGACTGGCATGTAACAGGCCCTGCCGGAGAGCTGCATATTGATAAAACCCATGAATGCACAAAGATCCCCAACATACAAAACACCCAGGAATGGGCCTTTATCAACCAGGGCCCTCATACATGCTTCAGGCACGGCGCCCAGTGCTGCGTTCCCCATAATGTGATGTTTGACCGGGTCGCAGCGGAATTCGGTCTGGATCCGACAGAAGTGGCCCTTAAAAATGACGGCTGCCAGGGACACGACTGGGACTGGGTAACGCAATATCAGAAAGAAAACGGGTTTCCACAGAGGCACAGCCTCAGGGAAGTTATTGAGATGGGAAAAGAGGCTATCGAGTGGAATAAAAAGTGGCATGCCCCCGGAACTCGAAGGCTTAAGAATGGCAGAATGCATGGACTTGGATTTGTTCATATAAACGAATGGAGCTGGATCGCCGGCAGACAATTCGCCTGCCTTGTGCTGCGCGACGGCAAACTCACGATCATCGGAATGCGCGCGGATTTCGGAGTGGATACCGAGTCCGCATTTCGTCACTGTGTGGCCGAAGAAGCGGGATTAAGATATGAAGACATCGTTATCCAGTTAAACCGGTCTGACGCGAACACTTACCGTTTCTGGGTTCCGGGCGGGGCCATGGGGATCGGCCAGAACACCCCGCAACTTGTTGTAGCGGCAAGAGAACTGAAAAAAAAGATCATCGATTATGCCCTGAGCCGCCCCTCCGCTCCGATGTTTCCGGGACTCGGATCAGGTTCCGGCCAGCCCATGTTCCCGGATAAAAAGGCCGAAGATCTCGATGTTAAAGAAGGTTTTATTTTTGAAAAGGCAAATCCGGACAACAAAAAGAGCTTAAAGGAGGTGGCAGGCACATTCTGGGGGGATGATCCCGCGATCATTCATCCGGTTATCCCCGGTGTATCAGGGTTGACCTTAAACGGCAAATCGCACCCGCAGATGTATATAATGAGCCGTCAGGCCCACTTTATGGAAGTAGAGGTGGATGTTGAAACCGGAGAGGTAATAGTAACCAGGCTGGTTTGCGTCAACGATGTGGGGCACCTCTTCAATCGCCGCGGGGCAGAGGCTCAGCAATATGGCGGGGCGATTA
>CAZJOB010000063.1:0-4833 GCA_964547435.1 uncultured Desulfatiglans sp.
CACAACCGGTTGCCATAAAAGATAAATCCTCATCACTGCAACATGCCTCCTGCACGCATGACTACCTGCTCTTCACAAACCTGCTATACTACCTTTCGGTTATGGAAAGAGATTGCTGTGCCCCCATCTCCAGCACCTTCGGGGGCACGGGGATCTCTTGAAATAACCGAAATAATTCAGTGGTAATTCGGTTACCCGCCACTCAAAGGCCAGGCGTGCAGAGACCTTCCACAACCGGTTACCATTAAAGAAAATTCACTGTCACTGCAACACACTTCCTGCACGCATGACTACCTGCTCTCTACAACCCGCTTCAATACCCTTTCGGTTATGGAAAGAGATTGCTGTGCCCCCAACCCCAGCAACTTCAGGGGGCGCCTCTCTTTTTGTCTTTAAGCATCTCAGCGAATGTCTCCACCTTTGTCCTCATCGAATCCGCGCTGTATGCCCTGCTGTCAAAGTTATCTATTTCAAGGGACAGGACCGGAAGGCCGGTTTTCTCTTCCAGGTATCTCTTCTGAATATGCGAGATTGTCGCCACAGGCCGGCAGTTATATAGATACTGGGCCACAAAACCATCCAGACTCATCAATTCTGCCGCTCTTTCATACAATCGTATCTGCGCCTCAGTGCCGTGATAATATCCCCCGGTCATCTCATACTCGGCTATTATCTCACCCGGTGTCTCATAAGTCTCACCTGAATCGACTTTCACTCCGCCCCTGCTGGCCAGTATATATGTAAGAGGGACAGCAAGCCCCGCCTCCTCAAACAATCGAGACACTCTCGGATCAGAGGTATGGCCAAGCCGGACCATGACCCTTGGCGCCCCTTTCTCAGTTACTCCCCTGCCTGCCCTGACCCTCTCTTCCAGTTCACTGATCAGGATATCCATAGCCCTGATCCCCGCCCTTATACCCCTTCCGGTTGAAGACCCGGAGAGCGCTTCCAGCAGTTCAAGATCAGCAAGGCTGAGCGGCACAGGGTCGGCATTCATAACCTCCGCGAGCCTGGCCAGATTTTCCCTGAACGGGCGGCTGCTTTCTCTTGATTTTTCCCATGCGTCAGGGGCAATGTCTATTTCCAGTGTCTTCCCGGCCTTTTCAAGGGACTGATCAATTCGTGCGCCCAGATAATGAACCCTTTCCTGAAGGTATCGGGGGAATTCTCCCCATTTTGAATCCATGACCCCATCAATATAGGCTATTGGAACACCGTAAAGCGCTGTCACAAGATCATCCGCCTTTGACCCCATATCACAGTAATAACTTGAAGCCAGGGCCAGATCCGGCACAGGAATCATGCCCTTTACAATGCCGCCGATCTTGGCCTGCCATAATGAGCAGAGGCCGTGTCCCGAAGGCAGCCCGTTGGCCTCTCCCGCTTCAAGGATGGGACCGAGTTTGTCAAAGATCTGTCCCATGGTATGATCCAGCACCATATCAGGGGCGCTTATAAAGACATCCCCGGAAGATGCGCTCAGCATCAGACCGGGCCCCAGTATCGCGGGAAATCCATAGTAGACAATCTTCTTGCCCTCTTCCTTTGCCAGCACCAGATCTATGAGTTCTTTGAGCCAGGCGCCCAGCAGTTTCCTCACGCCTTCAAGAGACACATCATGATATTTTCTTACACGGCTTTCAGCCGTTTGCATGTCGGAAGGACCAATTCCGAGTTTTTTAAAGGATGCATCTATTCTGGGTCTTTCATCTTCAATTTCCTCGTTTTCAAATCCGCAGAGGTTGAAAAGACTGTCGTAATAATCACCCATGACTCATCCTCTTATTGTCTCAATGAATGTCTCGATGCGCGTTTTCATAGGTCCAGTCTCCATGTCATCATATTCTGACTCCAGTACAAGCATGGGAATCCCGGTCTCTTTTCTCAATCTATCCGGGAAAAAGTATGACTCAACCTTGTATGACTCCCGGTACAGCAGATGATACCAGATTAACCCTGAAGCATTGTACTCTCTTGCCAGTCTTATCAGAAAATCGAGGCGTTCCGTGCCCGGTCTGAACCAGCCTGCGCATACACGGTCCATAAAATATGTCTTTGCCAGATTGTGAATCAGATCGCCTTTGCCTTTTACCATGTTCCAATAGGGTCTGATCCCTTCGGCGAATTCCTCCATTACTATATTTCCGCCGCATTCCGATATTATATCCATTGCCTTTGAGTCCCCCCTGGCAAGGGTTGACCCGGTAAACAGTATTCTGGGGCCATTCCTCGCAATCGGCAAGGCATCATTTGCCTCTTCGATAAACTGCTCAAGTATGTTAATCATGGTCTTCTTGTCGGCCAGGAAAGAGCCGTGATGAAGGGCCACAAAATCTCTGCTGCTTACAGCAGCATCTTCAGACCTTCTCATCGTGCTTATCTCTCTGAAAAGCTCCCTTTCTCTGTTGCACAGTTCAATTGAGTGTTTGAGCCCCGATTCGGTGATCTCATTTCCAGTGAACTCCTCAAGCCTTTTCCTGAGCCTTGCTATGCCCTGATAATAATACTCAAGACCGACCTCATCCTTTACATGGGGAACGCCGAAGACAAATGATTCTTTTTCAGGGGTGTAATAACCGACCGCGTTTGAAAAAGCGCGCACATGATTATCGGCTATAGGGATGACAATAAGATCAATTATATTGTAACACGGGTCTTCACCTGATGTGAGATACCCTGCCTGGCTGCGCCAGAATGGATCAAACCATCTGCAGATATAGGCGCCGGCCTTTCTTAATACAGTGTTGTTCCCTGTCTGAATAAAGCACAAGGGTATGGCGTCGCAGGCAAGTATGAGTTCTTCCGGCAAATAACCGCCGGCTGAGTACCCGATAATTTTATGCCCCCGCTCCTTTTTTTCAAGTAATTCAGTAAACCGGGTTTCCAAATGCGCGTCAAGTCTGGCGAGGGCATCCATTTTCAGATCCTCACAGGATTACCAGCAGGGATTCTCTGCAGGGCCGATCCATTCTGCCATCTGTTCATTGTATATAATTCGCTTGCTGAAAAGCCACTGGCCGTTCACCTTGACCATCTCGTCCTCATAGTGGCCATATGAATCAAATTGGGCCTTCCTTTCGGGGTTATTGTTTCCATAATGGAACCAGTATGCCCTTCCCTTTGCAGTATCTCCATCAATTTTTATCACTATGTTGGTAATATTATGACGGCCTGTCGCAGGATACAGTTCCTTTACCTCTTCTGCAACCTCTTGCACTTCACCCTCCGGTGCAGCCTCATCACCTGCTTCCGCAACTGCTACGGCCGCGGGTTCAGCAGGCCTTGGCTGTATGGCCGTCTTTATCTCTTCCCTTCCCTGCCATTTCATGCCCACGATATCCAGAATGCCATCCTCGGTAAATGTCAATGCGTATGTATCGTAGTCGTGATAATCCAGGGCAAACATGTAACGCGCCTGAAGGTCTTCAATAAGGGCGCGATCTTCAGCATAGCTGCTGACTGCCTTTTCCGCGGGCGTACAGGCCATGAGAAACATCATTGATAATACTGCAAAAAAGCCGAATAATCTTCCAGTTCGATTTTCCATTTTTTTACCTCCATTTTTGATGTGGTTAGTGATAAGGATTTTTCGTTGTGCTAACGCACTATAGAAAGATGAACGCATCGTGTCAAGGGTTATAGAACCGATGTGCAATTCATTATGTAATGTAAAGATCTTTACCTTTTGCTTTATAACCAAATAAAAAAACCTCTTTGTGTCCTCTGTGACTCTGTGGTAAAAATCATTTTTGGATAAGAGTGATCGTTGGACATAACTAGTGCCCATCCAGAAACGAGAAATTTTGGACAAGGTCAAGGAACGCGAAGATTGTAACCACAGGAATACATTGAAGTATTTCGAGGATTACAATCTGAGTGTGACGCAGAGATTGTTCAAAAGGGCAGTTTCTGGATGGGCACTAACTAACGCATTCTGCAATTAAATGCAATGGAGGTATAATTTGGCAGCACATTTAACTGAAAAGGAAAATTTTTTACGCGTCGCTCGCGGCGAAATGCCGGAATATGTGCCGGTTGTGACGAAAAAATCATTTGAGGAACCGCCCTTAATGGCAATATGTGATCCCGTGATCATCGGTGACTTTCGCGGACCCAACGGAGGAAATGATCCATGGGGGGTCCCATTTGTAACCTGCGAAGGCGTGGATTTCTCGGCAATGCCGAAACCCAATGACTTTATCCTTACAGACGTTACCAAATGGAGAGACGTAATCAAGGCGCCGGACTACTCAGGATTTGACTGGGAAGCGGCCGCAAAGGCGGACTGGGCAAAATACATAAAAGATCCCGATGTTACTTCACTTACCATCAGCGGATTCGCGGATTTTTTTCAGCAGTTTGTGGGCATGATGGGCTTTTCGGAAGGTCTATGCGCCATCTACGAGGAAAGGGAAGAGGTTGAAGCCCTGATGGACTATATGCTGGAGCACTCCCTGTACATAACCAAAAATGTTATCCACTACTATAAACCGGACGGATACTACCTGCTCGATGACACGGCCACAAAACTTAATCCGTTTATCTCACCCCAAATATTTGATGAGCTTCTGGTCCCCAGATATAAAAAATGCCTGGACATTGCCAGGAATGCGGGAGTGCCGATATTTTATCACAACTGCGGACATTGCGAGGCACTTATGCCATCAATGGTTGAGATAGGCGTTAATGCATGGGACCCGGCCCAGACCATGAACGATCTGCCGGCCATGAAGAAGAAATTCGGACGCAGGCTTGCGATAAACGGAGGCTTTGAATACTATATGCCGCCCACATGGCCGGAGTTTGATGAAGAAGAGGTAAGAAACGCGGTAC